>NZ_WWFY01000003.1:0-11380 GCF_009864975.1 Pseudonocardia sp. SID8383 | reverse complement strand
TGGGCCCGGTCCAGATCGCCGACCGGGTCGGTGTCGCTGCCTCGACCGTGCACCGGGTGCTGGTGCGGTGTCGGATCAACCGCCTCGCCCATGTCGACCGCGCCACCGGAGAACCGGTGCGTCGCTACGAACACCCCGCCCCCGGGGATCTGCTGCACGTGGATGTGAAGAAGCTGGGCAACATCCCCGACGGCGGCGGCTGGCGCTATGTCGGGCGCGCCCAGGGAGACCGCAACCGGGCCGCGACCCCTGGGAAACTTCGCAACGCCCACCACCAGGCGAAGATGGGCACGGCGTTCGTGCACACCGTGCTCGACGACCACTCCCGCCTGGCCTACGCCGAGATCCACGACGACGAGACCGCCGCCACCGCGATCGCTGTGCTGCGCCGCGCGGTGGCCTGGTTCTCCGCCCGCGGGGTCACCACCCGCCGAGTCCTGTCCGACAACGGCTCGGCCTACCGCTCCCACGCCTGGCGCGACACCTGCCACGCGCTGCGGATCACCCCGAAACGCACCCGTCCCTACCGCCCACAGACCAACGGAAAGATCGAACGGTTCCACCGCACTCTCGCCGACGGCTGGGCCTTCGCCCGGCTCTACACCGGCGAGTCGCAACGCCGAAAGGCGCTACCCGGGTGGCTGCACGAGTACAACCACCACAGGCCCCACACCGCCATCGGTGGTCTCCCACCGTTCAGCAGGTTGACCAACCTGTCCGGGCAGTACAGCTAGTCCTCGGGGTACTCGTCGCCCATCGACCAGCGCCGGGCCTGCTCGCTGATCAGCATCAGGAACGTGAACAGCACGAACAGTCCGCAGACGATGCCCCACACCAGCTGACGGCTGGGGCCCAGCGCGTAGTAGATGGCCGGGAACAGCAGCAGCTGCACGACGATCGCCGGGGTGCGGCAGCCGTGCACCCCGCGGACCAACCCGTAGCCGACACCGGCCACGGCGGCCGCCAGGAGCACGAAGATGCCGGCCTCGGCGAGCCCGTAGTAGAGGCGGGCGCCACCGGCCTCCAGCGCGCGTACGCCCAGCACGACCGCGAGGACGGCGCCGACGAGCCCCTCGGCCGCGACGAGCACCCCCGCCACCCGCACGTTCTCCGGCGGTCGCTCCCGCGTCACGGGGCGGTCGTCGCGGTCATCGGCCACCCACCGAGGATAGGCCGCCCGCCGCGGCGGCCACCGCCGGGCGGCCGACGGACCGGCCGGTGCGCGGTCGATACAGTCGCCCCGTGCGCGCGCTGCTCGTGGTCAACCCTCAGGCCACGTCCACCACCGCCGCCGGCCGGGACGTGCTGACCAAGGCCCTGGCCAGCGAGCTGAAGCTCGACGTCCTGCAGACCCGCTACCGGGGCCACGCGGCGGAGGCGACCGCGGCGGCCGTGGCGGACGGCGTCGAGCTCGTCGTCGCGCTCGGGGGCGACGGGACGGTCAACGAGGTCGTCAACGGGCTGCTGGCCGCGCAGACCGGCTCGGGCAGCGGTGCCCCGCGGCCGGACCCGGACGCCACCGCGATGCTCGCGGTGGTCCCCGGCGGCTCGGCGAACGTGTTCGCCCGCGCCCTCGACATGCCGCGCGACCCGGTCGAGGCGACCGGGCACGTGCTCACCGCGCTGGCCCAGCGGCGGCGACGGCTGGTCGGTCTCGGCTGGGCCGACGACCGCTGGTTCACCTTCAACGCCGGCATGGGCTGGGACGCCGAGGTGGTGGCCGCGGTCGAGCGCGCCCGCGCGCAGGGACACGAGGCCAGCCCCGGCCGCTACGCGCTGACCGCGATCGCCCAGTACCTCGCGCAGCTGCGCCGTCCCCCGTCGATGACGGTGGAGCTCCCCGACGCGGCACCGCTGACCGGGGTGCGGCTGGCGTTCGTCTCCAACACCGACCCGTGGACCTTCCTGTCCGGCCGCGCGGTGCGGACCAACCCCCGCTCGTCGTTCGGCAGCGGGCTGGGGCTGTTCGCGCTCACCGGGCTGAGCCCGCGGACGATCGCCTCGACCCTGCGCCAGATCCTGGCCGCCGACGGCGACCCGCACGGGCGGCACATCGTCCGGCACGACGCCGTCGGCCGGGTGCGGATCACGTCGGAACAGCCTCTCGCTCTCCAGCTCGACGGCGACCACCTCGGAATGCGCACCGACGTGGAATTCCTCAGCGTGCCCGGAGCGTTACGCGTCGTCGTGTGAGACGGACGGTTCGTCGCGCATCGTGCGGGCGCTCTCACACGCCGGAGTGAGCAACCGCGCCATTCACCGATGTGAGCGGACCGTCGGTCCCGTTGGGGCTTACACCAGGCCAAACCCGTGATCCAAGGTGGTCCCTACGCAAGCGAGGCCACGAGCAACGCCGCTCGTGGAGGTTCCGTCCCACCGGGCCGGACCCCTCACTCAGAGGGTGTCCGGGTCGACATCGTTTTCGGGTGGCCGATTCCGGGTGGGACAGGGACACTGGATCGTGGAACTGGCCCAGGGCGGCTCGAAGTCCCGGGCACTGGTCTGTCTGCGTGCGTTCCCTATGAGGGCGCTCACGCATCCCGCGAGCAGTTTCCCATTGAGGACCGCGGTGGCTCGTGAAAGTATTCACAAGCTGCGAAACACGCACGTAACACCAAGCGCACAGACGATCGGCGCGACCCCGATCGCGCACCAGAGGAGAAAGTGATCATGGACTGGCGTCACGACGCGATCTGCCGCGACGAGGACCCGGAGCTGTTCTTCCCGGTCGGCACCAGCGGCCCTGCCCTGATGCAGATCGCGGAGGCCAAGAGCGTGTGCCGGCGTTGCCCGGTCACCGAGTCGTGCCTGCAGTGGGCTCTCGAGTCCGGCCAGGACGCCGGTGTCTGGGGCGGCATGAGCGAGGACGAGCGGCGCGCCCTGAAGCGGCGCAGCACCCGTCCGCGCGCTCGCACCGCGTAGGCAGCCCCGCCCGGGTACTCGCCCGGAATGCGGCAGGAACAGCTGTCCCGGACAGCAGCTCCGAACAGTAGAAGAAGTAGCTCCCCGACCTCGGGCCCGTAGCCGGACGCCACCGGCCACGGGCCCGAGGTGCGTTCGGGGTGATCTGCCACCCCGGTGTGAGGGTCGACCACGGTGCCGGCGCGACCACGGCACCGGGATCAACGGTCACGGCACGAGCGTATCCGGTGCCCTCCGGGCCCCCGTCCACGCCCCGGGTCACCGGGAGTGACCGGGATCGGTCACCCGCCGCACCGCAGCGACCGCCCGGGGACGACGAGCATGTCCCCGGTTGCCTCTGGCCGCCGTCGTCCGCGCCGTCCCTGGGCCCTCTCCGAGCCGTCCTGCGCGGCTCCACCGGCCTGCTCCCAGGGGAACTTTCGGGGCGCTCTACGCCACGAGAGTTCCCCTGGGAGCACGCCCGAAGGGCGGTGGGGCGTTCAGGAGCCGCCGAGTGGTACCCGGACCACCGCCACCGTGCCGCCGCCCTCCCGGGCCCGCACCTCGATCGTCGCCTCCAGCTCGGAGGTCAGCAGTGTCCGCACGATCTGCAGACCCAGCCCCTTGGACCTCTCGAAGTCGAAGTCGACCGGCATGCCGTGGCCGTCGTCGGCCACCGACACCTCCAGGCGGCTCGCCGAGCGCACCGGGCTGACGACCACCTCCCCCGCCGTGCCGGGGTCGTAGGCGTGCGCCAGCGCGTTGTGGGTCAGCTCGGCCAGGACCAGCACCAGCGGGGTGGCCTTCGCCGCGGGCAGCGCCCCGAACCCGGAATCGACGCGCACCCGGGCGCGGGACTCGGTCGTCGCGCCGTCGCGGATGGCGGGCAGCACCTTCGGCAGCAGCTCGTCGAGCTCGACGACCTCGGCGACGGAGTAGGCCAGCGCCTCGTGCACCAGCGCGATCGAGGTGACCCGGCGGACCGACTCCTCCAGCGCCCGGCCCGCCTCCGGGTTCTCGCTGCGCCGAGCCTGCATCCGCAGCAGCGCCGCGACCGTCTGCAGGTTGTTCTTCACCCGGTGGTGGATCTCCCGGATGGTGGCGTCCTTGCTCATCAGCGCCGCGTCCCGGCGACGCAGGTCGGTCACGTCGCGGACGAGCACCAGCGCGCCCGCCGCGTCACCGCGGGGCCGCAGCGGCAGCGCGCGCACGAGCATCGTCGCCCGGCGGCCCTTGACCTCCATCCGGGTGGACGGGGCGCCGTCGAGGGCCTCGTTGATCCGGCCGGCGACGTCCTTCGCGTCGAACGGGTCCAGCACGAGCGCCTTGGTGACGGTCGCGAGGTCGGCGCCGGCGACGTCGCTGGCGTGGCCCATGCGGTGGTACGCCGACAGCGCGTTCGGGCTGGCGTAGGCCACGTTGCCGTGCACGTCGAGGCGGACCAGGCCGTCCCCGGCGCGCGGGCTGCCCTCGGCCGAGCCGGGCGGACCGGACTGCGGCGGGAACGTCCCGTCGACGATCATCTGGCACAGGTCCGATGCGCTGCCGAGGTAGGCGATCTCCAGCGGGCTCGGGACGCGCGGGGTGGACAGGTTGGTGTCCCGGGACAGCACCGCCACCGTGCGGCCCTTGAAGCGCACCGGGATGGTCTCCCGGCGCACCGGCACCTCCAGGTGCCAGCGCGGGTCGTCGTCGCGGCAGATCCGGCCCTCCAGCACCGCCCGGCGCAGCTGGCCGACCTCCACCGGCACCGCCCGGCGGCCGACGACGTCGTCCGGGTGGGCGGTCGGTGCGGTGGTCGGCCGGGCCTGGGCGACGCACAGGAACTGCGCGGTCGCCGCCCGGGAGGCACCGCCCGTCCCCGCGTGGAGGTCGTCCAGCGGCACCCACAGCAGGAAGTCGGCGAAGGACATGTCGGCCAACAACTGCCACTCACCGACCACGCGCTGGAGGTGATCGGCGGTCTCGCCGTCCATCGTCGTGTGCTCGGCGAGCAGCTCGCTCAGCGTGGTCACGATCGCCCATCCCACCACATGCGAGAATCGCGCGTACGAAGCTCCCGCGGCAACGCCGCGGAACCGTGACCCGGACGGGAAGGAGGGTCGAGATGTCCAAGCGTGCACGCAAGCGCCGTGACCGCGCCAAGAAGGGCGCCAACCACGGCAAGAAGCCGAACTGCTGAGTTCGGCGACACCGACGCGAGAGGGCGGGCACCCCGGTGGGGTGCCCGCCCTCTCGCGTGTGCCGCCGGAGCGGCGGTGCCGGTCAGCCGCCGGAGCGGCGGTACTCGGTGCGCTGGTGCGACACCGAGACGCTCGTGCCGTCCGGGCCGCTCTCCACGGTCACCTGGGCCTGCTCGAGCACCGCGGAGCGGATCTGCGACCGCAGCCGGTCCTTGAGCCCGGCCGGGGCCGCCTCGCCGCCGCACTTGCGGGCCAGCAGCGCCTTCAGCTTCTCGTCGATGCCGTACTCGGCAAGGCAGGGCGCGCACTCGTCGAGGTGCTGCTGGAGCAGGCGTCGTCGCTCCTGGTCGCACTCGTGGTCGAGGAACAGCCACACCTCGGCCAGCACCTCGGTGCACCCGGTGTTCGCGGGCGGGTCCTGGATCATGGGGTTGCGCTCGAGCGGTGCGCCCGAGCCCTCGGCGGCGCTCACGATGCCGTCACCTCCCGGTCCCCGGTCGCGCCGGCGGCCCCGTCGCGGACGAATCCGCGCTCGCGGGCCACGTCGGTCAGCATGTCGCGCAGCTGACGCCGGCCGCGGTGCAGCCGCGACATGACGGTGCCGATCGGCGTGCCCATGATCTCGGCGATCTCCTTGTAGGCGAACCCCTCGACGTCGGCGAGGTAGACCGCCATGCGGAAGTCCTCCGGCAGGCCCTGCAGGGCCTCCTTGACGTCGCTGTCGGGCAGCGCGTCGAGGGCCTCCACCTCGGCCGAGCGCAGACCGGTCGAGCTGTGCTCACCGGCCTGGGCCAGCTGGTAGTCGGTGATCTCGTCGGTCGGCGACTGCAGGGGCTGACGCTGCCGCTTGCGGTACCCGTTGATGTAGGTGTTGGTCAGGATCCGGTACAGCCACGCCTTGAGGTTGGTGCCTCGCCGGAACGACCCGAACGCCGAGTACGCCTTGAGGAAGGTCTCCTGCACCAGGTCCTCGGCGTCGGCCGGGTTCCGGGTCATGCGCAGCGCGGCGCCGTAGAGCTGGTCGAGCAGCGGCATCGCGTCGCGCTCGAAGCGGGCCGTGCGGTCGGAGACGCTCTCGTCCTCGGGCGCACGGTTGCCGTCGGCGTCGGCCACGCCGACCAGGGCGGCGAGCTCCGCGGGATCGGTCCCTGCCGCGCCCGTCTCCGGCTGACCCGGCTGATCCGGCTGTACTGACAAAGGTTCCCTCTCCAGTGACACGAGTCGCGCACCGGTGCGGGTCACCGGCACGGCGGACGCGTCGGAGGGTACGCGCCCCGGCCGCTCACGGCCGTCCGGCGGCGCGGCCCCGGGCCTCTCCATCACTGATGTCGTCACGTACGGAACAACGGTGCGCCGCCGGAGGGCATTCCCGTAGGTTCCCGTCGGCGCCCGGGGCACGGCCCCGGGGACGGGTATGGGAGGACGACCATGGCGGGCAGGGGCACCCCGGCGACGGCGCTGCTGGCGAGGCGCGGCGTGGCGCACGAGCTGCACACCTACACCCACCACGACGGTGCCGGCTACGGCGAGGAGGCCGCCGCCGTCCTGGGGCAGGACCCGCGCCGGGTGTTCAAGACCCTCGTCGCGCTCGTCGACGGGGCCATGACGGTCGGGATCGTGCCGGTGTCGGCCCAGCTGGACCTCAAAGCGCTGGCCGCCGCCGCGGGCGGCAAGAAGGCCGTCATGGCCGACGTCGCCGACGCCGAGCGGGCCACCGGCTACGTCGCGGGCGGCATCTCCCCGCTGGGCCAGCGCAAGCGGCTGCCGACCGTCCTGGACGCCTCGGCGCAGGAGCACCCGACGGTGTTCTGCTCCGGGGGCAGACGTGGCCTGGAGATCGAGCTCGCCCCGGCGGACCTGGTGGCGCTCACCGGCGCCGTCGTCGCACCGATCGCAACCGGCTGACCGCAGAGAGTCACCCGGACGGGTCCGATCCGGGCTCCGCGCCAGTAGGGTCGATCACCGACGGCAGCAGGACGCCGTCGCCTTCGATCGAGACGAGCTACGGGGAGCACGCGTGGACCGACCGGCATGGGCGCCCGACGAAGTGGACATGACCAGCCCGAGCGTCGCCCGGGTCTACGACTACTACCTGGGCGGGTCGCACAACTTCGAGGCCGACCGCGCCTTCGCCGAGAAGGTGCTCGACGCGCTGCCCGAGATGGCGGCCGTCGCGCAGGCCAACCGGGCGTTCCTGCGCCGGACCGTGCACCACCTGTGCGCCCACGGGATCCGCCAGTTCCTCGACCTCGGATCCGGCATCCCGACCGTCGGCAACGTGCACGAGGTCGCGGCGACCGCCTGCGACGACGCCCGGGTCCTCTACGTCGACCACGACCCGATCGCCGTCGCGCACAGCCGTGCGCTGCTCGACGGCGACCCGTCGACGGCCGTCCTCGCCGCCGACCTGACCGACCCGCGCCGGGTCCTCGACGACCCGGTGACCCGGACCCACCTCGACCTGTCCCGGCCGGTGGCGGTGCTGCTCGTCTCGGTGCTGCACTTCGTCCCGGACGAGGCGGACCCGGCCGGGATCATCGCCGCCTACGCCGGCGCGGCAGCCCCCGGCAGCCACGTGGTCGTCAGCCACGCGAGTGACGAGGGGGGCCTCTCCGGTGCGAGCCGGGCCCAGAACCTCTACAACAGGGACAGGTCCCCGAACCGGATGCGGATGCGCGACACCGAGGAGGTCGCGGCGCTGTTGGGTGATCTGGAGCTGGTCGAGCCCGGCGTCGTGCGGATCCCGCTCTGGCGTCCGGAGTCCCCGGTGGGCCCCGAGGCGCAGCGTTACCCCGGGCTCGCCGCCGTCGCCCGTCACGCCGGGCAGCCCGGGATCTGACCGTCGGAGGGAGAGCCGTCGTGGCGAAGCCCGTCCCCGTCCTGCCCGGTGGGCAGGGGCCGGGGCCGTCGGCGCTGGCCGACGCCTGGGTGCGCGCCATCGAGGCACGAGGCTTCGTCTCCGCCGCCCGCGCCGACCTGTACGCGGTGCTGTCCGGCGCGGCCTGGTGGTTCACCGCCGTCGTCGAGGGGCGGGCCGAGGAGGCGGTCGCCGAGGACGTCGGGGCCGAGCTGGTCGCCGCGCACCTCACCGACCCGGCCGCGCTGCGCTGCTCGATCGACGTCCTGGCCCAGCACTTCGCCGGGCTCAACCCGGACCCGGAACGGTTCCGCCGCTGGACCGCGGCGGTCGGGGCGCTGTCGACGGGGTACGCCCGGACGCTGCGCGATCGCACCCGGTTGGAGCAGGAACGGATCAGTTCCGCCGCGTTCGCGGCGCGCGCCGCCGCCGAGGACGCCCGATGGCAGTCCGAGGCGCGCTACGGGGTCGTGTTCGAGAGCTCCGTGCTCGGCATCAGCGTCGCCGACACCGGGGGTCGCATCCTGGAGGCCAACCGCACGCTGACCGCCATGCTCGGCTACCGGCCGGGCGATCTCGTGGGCCGCTCGGTGTTCGAGTTCATCCACCCCGAGGACACCCCGGAGATGTGGCCGCAGATCGAGGCCATGCTCGCCGGGCGGATCGGGCACGCCCGGATGGAGAAGTCCTACTTCCGGGCCGACGGTGACCAGGTGTGGACCGAGCTGACCGTCTCGCTGGTCCGCTCCCCCGACGGCGAGCCCCGCTACCTCGTCGCGATGGTCTCCGACGTCACCGAGCGGCGCCGCCTGCAGTCACGGCTGCGCCACCAGGCCGAGCACGACCCGCTCACCGGTCTGCCGAACCGCTCGCTGTTCTTCACCCGGCTCGAGACCGCGCTCGCCGGCCCGTACGGCTCCCCCGCCCCGGTGGGGGTCTGCTACCTCGACCTCGACGGTTTCAAGGCCGTCAACGACACCCTCGGCCACGACGCGGGCGACCAGCTCCTGCGCACCGTCGCGCACCGCCTCGACGCCGAGCTCCGGCCGGCCGGGCACACCGTCGCCCGGATGGGCGGCGACGAGTTCGTCGTGCTCGTGGAGCGCTGCGCCGGCGTCGAGCAGCTGACCGCGGTCGCCGAGCAGGCACTGGCGGTCGTCCGACGGCCGGTGCACGTGCGCGGCCGGGAGGTCGTGGTCTCGGCCAGCATCGGGATCGTCGACCGTCCGTTCGCGGTGGACTCCGGCACCGCCGGTGCCGAGGGGGCGGCCGAGCTGATGCAGGCCGCGGACACCACGATGTACTGGGCCAAGCGCGACGGCCGGGACCGGATCGCGGTGTTCGACCCGGCCCGTCACGCCAACGACGTGCATCTGTTCGAGCTGGCCGGGCGCATGCCGGGCGCGTTGGACCGCGGTGAGTTCCATCTGGAGTACCAGCCGCTGGTGTCGCTGCACGACGGCTCGGTCGTCGGGGTGGAGGCGCTGGCCCGGTGGCGCACCGCCGACGGCGAGCGGCTCGGCCCGGACGTGTTCATCCCGCTGGCCGAGCAGACCGGCCTGATCGTGCCGCTGGGGCTGCACCTGCTGGAGCGGGCCTGCACCGACGCCCGGTGCTGGGTGGACGCGGGCGCCGACGCGGGGCTCGTGCTCAGCGTGAACGTGGCGGGCCAGCAGCTGCGCAGGCCCGACGCCGTCGCCCGCATCGCCGACGTGCTGGAGCGGACCGGGTGGCCGGCGTCGTCGCTGCAGCTGGAGCTGACCGAGAGCGACCTCATGTCCGCCGCCGGGCGCCCGGTGCAGGCGCTGGAGGAGCTCTCGCAGCTCGAGGTGCGGATCGCCATCGACGACTTCGGCACCGGCTACTCCAACCTGGTCTACCTGCACCGGCTGCCGGTGGACGTGCTCAAGCTGGCCGGGTCGTTCGTCACCGGGCAGGGCGGTCCCTGCCCGGGCGACGACGGCGTCCCGCACGACGTCGACAGCCCGGTGATCCTCTCGGCGATGATCGAGCTGGCCCACACCCTGGGGCTGACCGTCGTCGCGGAGTCGGTGGAGACCGAGGGCCAGGCCCGGCGGCTGCACCAGCTGGGCTGCGACATCGGGCAGGGCTGGCACCTGGGCTCCCCGGTCCCGGCCACGGAGATCGCCGCCCGGCTCACCGCGCCCGGCGGCGACCCGGGACTCAGCCCGCGGCGGCCCGCTCCCGGACCTCGTCGATGACGCGCTCGGCGCCCAGCACGCCGATCCCGACCATCCACGTCTCGTCGTCGACCTCGTGGACCGCGCCCGCGCGCACCGCGGGCAGCGGGCCCCACAGCCGTGCGACCGCGGCACGGGAGCCCGACGACGGGTCCTGCGCCCGGTCGGTGAAGAACACCACGTCGCCGTCGATGCTCCCGGCCAGCTCGGGGGCACTCTCGATCATCGAGTACTCGTTCCACGGACGGTCGCCGAGGTCGTAGCCCATCGCGGTGAGCACCGAACCGGAGAAGCTGCGGGGGCCGTAGAGCCGGAACGACTCCGGGCGGAACCGCACGATCGAGGCCGTCCGGCCGGGAGCGCCGACCTCGCGTCCGACCGTGACCGCGCGCCCGCGCCAGCCCGACAGCAACTCCTCCATCCGGGGCCGGGCGTCGACGGCGTCGGCCGTCACCCGGGCCTGCTCCTCCCAGTCGGTGCCGCTGCCGACGGAGAACACCGTCGGGGCGATCCGGGACAGCTGCTCGTAGAGCGGGCGGTGCCGGACCGCCGACCCGATGATCAGGTCGGGGCGCAGCCGGACGACCGCCTCCAGGTCCGGCTCGGCGATCAGCCCGGTGGACTCGGTGCCGGTGAGCCGGTCCGCGAGGTAGGGCGGGTAGCCCGCGCCGGCGGCGGAGACGCTCGCGCCGACCGGGACGGTCCCGAGCGCGACCAGCGCGTCGAGGTGCGGGGAGTCGAGGACGACGACCCGGGCGGGCCGGGCGGGCAGGCGGGTCTCACCCATCGCGTGGGTCACGGTGTAGCCACCCGGCGCCTCGGGCCCGGGGCCGGAGCCCGCACCGCAGCCGACGGCCGCCCCGAATACCAGCAGCACCGCCACGAACCGGGCGAACGGTCTGATCATCACGAACTGAACATAGGCCGGAATTGAGGGTAGGCAACCCTCACGAACTCCGGGTGAGTGTCGCCAGCCACTCCCCCACGGCGGACCCCAGCAGGTCGTGCTGCTTCGTCAGGCCGTGGTCGCCGTCGAGCAGGACGACCCGGCGGTCCGGACCGTCCCCGGGGACGCCGAAGCGGTCGCTGCGGCCCTGCACCACGAGCACCGGCACCCCGGCCGCCTCGAGCTCCGGGGCCCGCGTCCGCTCCGGGCGGCCCGGTGGGTGCACCGGGAAGGCCAGGCACAGCACCGCGGCGGCACCGGCCGTCGTCGCCGTGCGGCAGGCGACGCGCGC
>NZ_WWFY01000274.1:0-10445 GCF_009864975.1 Pseudonocardia sp. SID8383 | reverse complement strand
GGGGCGCGCCGGCCGGGTCCGGACGGGCTCATCCCCGCACGACCTCGGCGATCGCCGCGCCCAGCTCGGCGGTCGTCGCGGTGCCGCCCAGGTCCGGGGTGACGGTCGCGCCGCCCCGCCCGACGACGTCCTCGACCGCGGCCAGCACGGCCGCCGCGGCCTCGTGCTCGCCGAGGTGCTCCAGCATCATCGACCCGCACCAGATCTGGCCGACCGGGTTCGCGACGCCCTTCCCGGCGATGTCCGGTGCGGACCCGTGCACCGGTTCGAACAGGCTCGGGAACTCCCGCTCCGGGTTGATGTTCGCGCTCGGCGCGATGCCGATCGTCCCGGTGCAGGCCGGCCCGAGGTCGGACAGGATGTCGCCGAACAGGTTGCTGGCGACCACGACGTCGAACCGCTCCGGGCTCATCACGAACCGCGCCGCCAGGATGTCGATGTGGGAGGAGTCGACGTCGACGTCGGGGTACTGCGCCGCCATCGCCGCGACCCGCTCGTCCCAGTACGGCATGGTGATCGCGATGCCGTTGGACTTCGTCGCCGAGGTCAGGTGCCGGTTCGGGTGCCGCCGCGCGAGCTCGAAGGCGTAGCGCAGGATCCGGTCGACGCCGGTGCGCGTCATGACGGTCTCCTGGATCACGATCTCGCGGTCGGTGCCGGAGAACATCCGCCCGCCCACCGACGAGTACTCGCCCTCGGTGTTCTCCCGGACGATCAGCATGTCGACGTCGCCGGGGGACCGGCCGGCCAGCGGCGACGCGACGCCGGGCAGCAGCCGGGCCGGGCGCAGGTTGACGTACTGGTCGAAGCGGCGGCGGAACTGCAGCAGGCTGCCCCACAGCGACACGTGGTCGGGCAGCACCTCGGGCCACCCGACGGCGCCGAAGAACAGCGCGTCGAAGCCGCGCAGCTGCTCGAACCAGTCCTCGGGCAGCATCGTGCCGTGCTCGAGCCAGTGGTCGGCGCTCGCGAAGCCGAACTCGGTGAACTCCAGCCCGATCCCGAACCGCTCCGCGGCCGCGGTCAGCACGCGGACGCCCTCCGGGACGACCTCCTTGCCGATCCCGTCGCCCGGGATGAGGGCGATGCGGTGCGCGGTCATGTCGTGTCCTCCTCGACTCGGTTGCTTCTATCCTGATCGGCGAACCGGACGCGGTGAACCGTCGTCCGGACCGGACAGTCTTTCCGCAGGGGAAAGGAGTGGGTGTGGAGCTGCCCGAGTTCGACGACCTGCGTTTCTTCGCCGGGGTCGCCGCCGCGGGCACGCTGACCGAGGTGGCGCGCCAGTGGGGTGTGTCGGTGTCGGCGGTCAGCAAGCGGCTCGCCCGCCTGGAACGACGTCTGGGCGTCCGCCTGGTCAACCGGTCCACCCGGCGTCTCACCCTGACCGACGAGGGCCGCCGCTACGCCGAGGGCGCCCGCGACGTGCTGGGCCGGATCGACGACCTGGAGGACGAGATCGGCCGGCGTCGCTCGGGGCTGCACGGGCGGATCGCGGTGCACTCGTCGATGGGGTTCGGCCGGGCGCACGTCGCGCCGCTGCTCGGCACGTTCGAGGCGGCCAATCCGGACCTGCGCATCGACCTGGAGCTGTCGCACCTGCCGGTCGCCGTCGGCGGCTCCGGCTACGACTTCGCGGTGCGCGTCGGACCGCTGCCCGACTCGCGGCTGCACTCCCGGGTTCTGCACCGCAACCGGCGCGTGGTGTGCGCGGCGCCGTCGTACGTGGGCCGCCGCGGCACCCCGCGCACCCCCGCCGACCTGGCCGGACACGACTGCATCGTGATCCGGGAGAACGACACCGCCTACGCCCACTGGCGTTTCGGGACCGACGCCGACGCCGCCGGGGTCCGCGTGACGGGCGCGATGACCTGCAACGACGGCGAGGTCGCGACGGCGTGGTGCCGGGCCGGCCGCGGTCTGGTGATGCGCTCGCTGTGGCAGGTCGCGCCACTGCTCGCGTCGGGGGAGCTGGTGCAGGTGCTGGCGGACATCCCGACCCCGTCGGCGGACCTGCTGGCGGTGCACGGGGCGGACCCGCCCCGGCGGGTGCGCGCGGTGCTCGACCACCTCGTCGACGGGCTGGCGGAGCGGCTGCCGGTCAGGCCGGTTCCCGTTCCCGCCGCCGCGTCCACGGCCACGTGATCACCGCCCACCCCACCGCGACCAGCACGAACTCGACGACCAGGTAGACCGGCCACGGGCCCAGCAGGTCCAGCGCGGACGCGTTGGTCGGCTTGTGGGCGAGGAAGCCGTAGTTGGTGCCCGCGGCGAGGTTGAACGGCAGCACCACCGCCGCCCAGGCGATCGTGGCCGCCAGCGTCACGGCCATCCCGCGCCAGGTCGGCCGCACCCCGGCGCCCCAGGTCAGGTACACCGCGGCCCAGGTCACCAGCAGGTGCAGCGCCCAGAAGTGCAGGAATGCGACGTGCGGGAAGTCGGGGGAGTCGGTGGCCGGGGTGAGCAGCGCCTGCGGGGTCAGCGTGAGACCCCAGTAGTACAGCGGCGCGCACGCCCACCAGCGCCGTGTCCACAGGGCGACCGCGGCGGTGCCCCAGGACAGGTCCGAGAGCTGCAGCGGCAGCGAGATGTGCACGTCGAAGGTCTGCGGGGTCAGCAGCCGCAGCTGCAGCGGCACCAGCAGCACGACGACCACGACGGCGAACGCCCGCGAGACGCCCGGCTCGGCAGGGGTGCCGCGCAGCCGTCGTCCCAGGGCCACCAGCGCGACGGCGCCGAGGACCCCGACGGTCAGCGCGGCCCAGTGGGTCGCGCCGTAGGGCACGAAGACGCCGGTGTCTCCCATCGCCCGATCATGACGGACCGGGCAGCGCCGCGAGCAACCGCCACAGCGGGCGCTGCACCGCGTCGGGGATCCCGGCGAGGGAGAAGTCCAGGTCGTGGGCGACGTTGAGTCGCGCGAGGCGGCGCAGCGGCGGCAGCCGCCCGGCCGACGCCAGGATCCGGAACTGCTCCTCCAGGGGCCCGGCGGGGGTCTCGACGGTGCGCACACGCACCGGGCCGTCGCCCCCGTTGCCGAACGAGTGTGTGACGCCGGGCGGCACCACAATCCCGTCGCCGGGGTGCAGCAGGCTCGTCCAGCCCCCGACCCGTACCCGCAGGACGCCCTCGAGCACGGTGAACGACTCGGTGGCGCCCCGGTGCCGGTGCGGCGGGGGACCGGCCACCCCGGGCGGTACGACGGCCTCGAACTCGAAGGCCGGGGCGCCGCTGTGCAGCACGTCGATCGTCTCGCCGGACGGCATCTCGATGCGGCTCACGGCGGCCTCCCGGCTCAGGCGCCGGCGGTCCCGGCGGCCTCGGCGTCGTCGTCGGTGTCGTTCTTCTTCTTCCGCTTCGGCACCAGGTGCGCCACGGCGACGATCACCGCGCCGACCACGACCCCGAGGATCGCCGAGCCGACGGTGTTGGTGAGCCAGCCCAGGAACCCGCCCAGCGCACCGGTCGCGTCGGCGACGGCCACCTCCAGATGGTGCACCAGGTCGTAGATCGGGGAGAAGCCCAGCTCGTCCATCCCGACCAGCAGGATGTGCCCGCCGACCCACAGCATCGCCGCGACGCCGACGACCGACAGCGTCGTCAGCACGATCGGCATGGCCTTCACCAGCCCGCGCCCGAACGACGCGACGGGGCCGGAGCCGCGCTTCGCCAGGGCCAGGCCGGCGTCGTCCATCTTCACGATGAGCGCGACCGCGCCGTAGACGAGCGCGGTGATCGCGACGGCGACGACGGCCAGGATGATCGCCCGGGACACGATTCCCTCGGACGCCACCTCGTTCAGCGCGATGACCATGATCTCGGCCGAGAGGATGAAGTCGGTGCGCACGGCGCCGGAGACGACCCGGCGCTCGTTCTCCGCCGGGTCCGCCGCGACCTTCTCGTCGCGCTCCTCGGGGTGCTCGGAGTGCCCGGAGAAGTACTCCCAGAGCTTCTCCGCGCCCTCGTAGGCCAGGTAGCAGCCGCCGACCATCAGGATCGGGGTCAGCAGCCACGGCGCGAACTGGGACAGGATCAGCGCGACCGGCAGGATGAACACGATCTTGTTGATCAGCGAGCCCCTGGCGATCCGCCAGATGATCGACAGCTCGCGCTCGGGCTTGAGCCCCTGCACGTAGCGGGGGGTGACCGCGGCGTCGTCGACGACCACCCCTGCGGCCTTCGCCCCGGCGCGCCCGGCGGCCCCGGCGACGTCGTCGAGGGAGGCCGTCGTCAGGCGCACCAGCGCCGCGACGTCGTCGAGCAGGGCGAACAGTCCGCTCATCGGGTCACCGTCCGTTGCATGGCCGAATCCGTGCGCACGCGCGGAGCCTACGGTGCGGGCGGGACGAACGGGACCGAACCCGCCCGATCGCGGGGCTTGACCGTGCCGCGGCGGCACGGTGTCGACTGGGCCCATGGCAGAGGACACGACCACCACCGCGCCGACCGCGCCGACCGCAGGCCCGGACACCGTGGACCCGTCGGACCCGGTCGCCGGCTTCTCCGCGCTGCGCGAGGTCGCGGCGGTCGTGGAGATCCCGCTGGAGATCCCCGGACGGCCCACGCAGCAGGGCCTGATGGTGACCCGGCACGCCGAGGTCCGCGCGATGCTCACCGACGACCGCTTCCGGCACGACGCGGCCGCGGTACCGGAGGCGGAGAACTACCTGCGCAACGCCCAGACCGGGCTGATCGGGCTGCCCGAGGACCTCGACCTGCTCCGCCGTCCGATGCTGGGCCGGGACGGCGAGGACCACGCGCGGCTGCGCCGGCTCGTGTCGCGGGCGTTCACGGTGCGCCGGGTGAACGGGCTGCGCCCCCGCGTCGGGGCGATCGTCGACGGCCTGCTCGACGACGTCGCCGCGGCCGGTGCCGACGGCACCCCGGTCGACCTGGTGGAGGCGCTGGCCTACCCGGTGCCGATCGCGGTCATCTGCGAGCTCGTCGGCGTGCCGGAGGGCGACCGGGACCGCTGGCGGGAGTTCGCCCGGCTGCTGATCCAGCCCGACCCGGAGCGGATGCCCGACGTCGCCCGGGGGATGGTCGCCCACGTCCGGGACCTGATCGAGGCCCGTCGCCGGGAGCCGGCCGACGACCTGCTGTCCGGGCTGGTCGCGGCGCACGACGAGGACGGCGACCGGCTCTCGGAGCAGGAGCTCGTCGACATGACGGTGAACCTCACCGTCGCCGGGTTCGAGACCACCGCGCACGTGCTGGCCAAGGGCACACTCGCCCTGCTCAGCCGCCCGGACGAGCTCGCCGCGCTGCGGGCCGATCCGCAGCTGTGGCCGACGGCGGTGCACGAGCTGGTCCGCACCTGCGGCCCGATCCCGGCCGGGGCCCCGCGCTACGCGGCCGAGGACACCGAGATCGCCGGGACACCGGTGCCCGCCGGGACCGCGGTGCTGCCCGGCCTGCTGCCGGCGAACTTCGACCCACGCGTCGTCGACCGGCCCGACGAGCTGGACGTGCGCCGCGACCCCGGACGCGGCGAGGGGCACCTCGGGTTCGGGCACGGCGCGCACTACTGCCTCGGCGCCGCGCTGGCCCGCCAGGAGGTCGAGGTCGTGCTGTCGGCGCTGGTCACGCGCTTCCCGGGGCTCCGGCTCGCCGAACCGGCGGACGGCCCGTCGCGGCTGGGGTTCGAGCGGCTGCCCGCCCTGCCCGTCCACGTCGACCGCCCGCCGGAAGGCTGACGCTCAGCGCGCCGCGCGGGTCTCGTAGAGCCGGCGCGACCACAGCAGGCTCCCGACGGTGATCACCACGCACCAGCCGACGGCGAGCGCGGCGTCGGTGCCGGGCCCGGCCCCGCTGCCGGACCCGGCACCGAGCAGCCCGCGCAGGGTGTCGATGACCGGGGTGAACGGCTGGTACGCGGCGAACCAGCGCAGCCCGGCCGGCATCGAGTCCACCGGCACGAACCCGCTGCCCAGGAACGGCAGCAGCATCAGGAACATCGGGGTGTTGCTGGCCGTCTCCACACTGGCGGCGGCGAGCCCGAGGGCCACGGTCAGCCAGGTGAGGGCGACCGTGAGCAGCGCCAACATCCCGGCGACGCCCAGCCAGGCGAGCGGCCCGGCACCGCTGCGGAAGCCGAGCGCCAGCGCCACCCCGAGCACGACGACCAGACCGACCGCGGTCTGTACGAACGCGCCGACGACGTGCCCGGTGAGGACGCTGGACCGGGCGATCGCCATCGTCCGGAAGCGGGCGACGACGCCCTCGGTCATGTCGGTGGCGACCCCGATGGCGGTGCCCATCGCGACGCTCGCAACGGTCAGCAGCAGCACCGCGGGGGTGACGAAGGCCAGGTAGTCGCTGCGGTCACCGCCCAGCCCGGCGCCCATCGTGCCGCCCAGGACGACCACGAACAGCAGCAGGAACACCAGCGGCTGGGCGATCAGCATGATCGTCAGCGACGGGTAGCGGCGCAGGTGCCGGATGCGGCGGCGCAGCATCGTCACCGAGTCGGTGAGCAGGCGGGGACGGTCGAGGGCGGTGGTGTCCATGACGGCGGCGCTCATGACGCGGCCACCTCCGGGGTGCTCGGGTGGCCGGTGAGGGCCAGGAAGACGTCGTCGAGGTCGGGCGTGTGGGTGGTCAGCTCCTCGGGTTCCACCCCGGTCCCGGCGAGGCGGTCCAGCAGGTCCCGCAGGTCGCAGGCCCCGGTGGCGGGCAGCTGCAGCGTCACGGCGGCGGTGTCGGCGACGGCGGCGGGCAGCACGGTGCGGGCGGCGGCGAGGGCGTCGTCGTCGGCGAAGCGCAGGCGCACGTGCCCGCCGGGGACCCGGGCCTTGAGCTGCGCCGGGGTGCCGCGGGCGACGAGCCGGCCCCCGTCCAGGACGGCGACGTCGTCGGCGAGCTGGTCGGCCTCCTCCAGGTACTGGGTGGTCAGCAGCACGGTCACGCCGCGGCCGACGAGGTCGCGTACGGCGTCCCACAGGTCGCGGCGGCTGCGTGGGTCCAGCCCGGTGGTCGGCTCGTCGAGGAACAGCACGGCGGGGTCGGCGACGAGGGTCATGGCCAGGTCGAGGCGGCGGCGCATCCCGCCGGAGTACGTCCCGGCGCGCCGGTCCGCGGCGTCGGCGAGGCCGAAGCGGTCGAGCAGCTCCCGGGTGCGGGCGCGGCCGGCGTCGCGGGGCAGGTGGTGCAGGTCGGCCATCAGCCGCAGGTTCTCCGCACCGGTGAGCAGGCCGTCGACGGCCGAGAACTGGCCGGTCACCCCGATCGCGGCGCGGACGCCGTCGGGGTCGGTCGCCGGATCGCGCCCGGCGATGCGGATGCGTCCGGAGTCCGGTGGCAGCAGCGTGGACAGGATCCGGACCAGCGTCGTCTTGCCGGCGCCGTTCGGGCCGAGCAGCGCGAGCACCGTCCCGGCGGGGACGTCGAGGTCGATGCCGCGGAGCACGGCGTGGTCGCCGTAGGACTTGTGCACGGCGGCGACGGCGATCGCGGGCGGAGGTGTGGGCACGGTGGTTCCTCTCGTGGACGGGTTCGTGGGTGGGATCGCGGCCGGCGGGGGTCAGGCGCGGCGGACGACGATGTCGCCCTCGCGGGACCGGGCGTGCACGGCGACGGTGTCGACGGCGTCGCCGTCCGGGGCCTCGCGCGGTGCGAGGTCGTTGCCGACCCGGCCGGAGGTGTCGAGGTCGAGCCAGGCGGCGCTGCCCTGCGCGACGCCGATCTCCAGCCGGCCGTGCGTGCTGGTCAGCGACACCTCGCCGCGGTGGACGCGGCCGAGCCGGACGTCGCCGTAGGCGGTGCGCACACGGGCGCCCGCGCCGAGCTCGTCGACGTCGACGGGGCCGTGCGTGCCGGTCAGCTCGGCGTCGCCGGTCAGCTCGTCGGCACGGATGCCGCCGTGCTTGCTGCTCAGCGTCGCGGTGCCGCCGATGCGGTGGATCTGCATGCCGCCGTGGTCGGAGCGGACCGTGGCGTCCCCGGTGACGGTTCCGCCGATCCGGACGTGACCGAAGCCGGTGCTCAGGTCGGCGGAGGCGGCGTCGTCGACGCGGACGTCGCCGAAGCGGGTGCGGGCCTCGCAGGCCCCGAGCGGGCCCTCGACGACGATCCCGCCGTAGGTGGTGGCGGCGGTCAGCGCCGACCCGGCGGGCAGGGCGATCCCGACCTCGATCGAGCGGCCGGGGGTGCGCGGGGTGAGCTTCTGCAGCAGCCCGAGCTGCGGGCCGGTGACGCGCAGCTCCCGCCCGGTCAGCTCGACCCGGACCCGGTCGGCGTGGGCGCGGTCGGCGTCGGAGCTGCGGACCTCGACGACGGTGTCGGTGCGGTCCGACGCGGTCACCCGTAGCTCGCCGATGGCGAGGTCGACGATCGCGGTGACGGGCTCGGGGGTGTCGTAGGTGGGCACGGGGCATCGCCTCCTCGGCGTCGCGGGGACGCCGTGAGTCAGGGGTGGGTGGCAGAGGTCGTGTGGCTCAGCCGAACCAGCCGACGCGGCCGCGGCGGGCGGCGTCGGGGCGGTCGGGCGCGGTGGCGGGGCGGTCCAGCGCGGCCGCGGCCACACGGGTCAGCCAGGTGTTCACGCTGAGGCCGTCCCGCCCGGCGGCCTCCTCGATCCGGGTCTTGAGCGTCTCCGGCGGCCGGAAGTTGATCCGGGCGACCGGCCCGGACTCGCCGTCGGCGCCCGCCGGTGGCGATGGCGCCACGGGTGGCGCCTCCGTCGTCGCCGGGGGTGCCGACGGCGGGGCCGACCCTGCGGTGACGACGAACTCGGGGTCGCTGCCGCGCAGCCGCACGTGCACCGACCCCGGTGCGAGCTCGAGGGTGATCTCGTCGGCCGCCGCGGCCAGCGCCTCGAGCAGGACCAAGCGGGTCGTCGACGTCAGGGGCGTGAGCAGCCGTTCCGCGGCCACCCGCGTGTCCTCGCCCGCGGCCTCGCCCAGTGCGGCGAACTCGGTGCGCAGGCGATCGACATATCCGTCCAACTCCATGGCGCAACTATGGCGCAGGATGGCGCCATCGTCAATTGTGTGGCGTCACGGAGGTCGGTCGGCGTTGCGGGCTTGACCCTGCCGCGACGGCACGGTGTCCGATGGACCGGACCTGCTGACGCCGTCGAGGGAGTACGTCGTGGACCGCACCACCTGCCCGGTCGCCGCCTTCGGGCGCCTGCGCGAACAGGGGCCCGTCGTCGCGATGCCGGAGTCGCCGATGGGCGCCGCGTCGCTCGTCACCCGGCACGACGACGTGCACGCCCTGCTCCTGGACCCGCGGTTCCGCAACGACCCCGCCGGGGTGCCCGGCGCCGGGGACGTCATGGGCACGCTCTTGACGGGGCTCGGGCTGCCGCCGGAGCTCGACCACCTCGGCCGGGGCCTGCTCGTCCGCGACGGCGCCGACCACGCCCGGCTGCGCCGGCTCGTCTCCCGGGCGTTCACCGTGCGCCGGGTCGCCGCGCTGCGCCCCCGCGTGGAGCAGCTCACCGCCGAGCTGCTCGACGACGTCGCTGCCACCGGTGCCGACGGCAGCCCGGTCGACCTGCTGCCCACGGTGTTCCGCGCGCTGCCGATCGCGGTGATCTGCGAGCTCGTCGGCGTCCCGGTGGAGCAGCGCGGGCTCTGGCGGGAGCTGGCCGCGCTGCTCGTCGCACCCGACCCGGAGCGGATGCCCGACGTGGCGCGGGCCGTCGTCGCACAGATCCACGAGCTCGTCGCGGCCCGGCGTGCCGACCCGCGCGACGACCTGGTCGACGTGCTCGTCGCGGTGCACGACGACGGCGACCGGCTCACCGCCGACGAGCTGGACGTCCTGCTGTTCGACCTGGTCGTCGCCGGGTTCGAGACGACCGCGCACGTGCTGTCCCGGGCGACGCTGGCCCTGCTGACCCGCCCCGACCAGCTCGCGACGCTGCGCGAAGAACCGTGGCGGTGGCCCACCGCGGTGCACGAGATCGTGCGGACCTGCGGCGCGGTCCCGGTGAGCACGCCCCGGTACGCGAGCACCGACGTCGTCGTCGGCGACACCCGGATCGCGGCGGGGGAGTCGGTGACGGCCGGGCTGGTCACCGCGAACTTCGACCCGCGTCGGCACGACCGGCCCGACGAGCTCGACGTGACCCGGGACCCGGGCCGCGGCGAGGGGCACCTCGGGTTCGGCCAGGGCGCCCACTACTGCCTGGGGGCCGCGCTGGCCCGTCAGGAGATCGAGGTGGCGCTGCACGCGCTGGTCGGGCGGTTCCCCGCGCTGCGGCTCGCCACACCGGCCGACGGGCCGTCGGACCTCGGGTTCGAGCGCCTCGGGTCGCTCGAGGTGCGGGTCGACGCGCCGTGACCGCCGGTGTTGCGCGACCACACCCGTGCTGCCGTCGTGCCCGGTTCCGGCCAGGATGACCGGTGTGACCCGTGACCCGCACCCCGCCCGTGTCCGTCGCGCCGGGACGGCGGCCGCGGCCGTCGCCCTGATGGTCGCCGCCGGCTGCGGCGCCG
>NZ_WWFY01000273.1:0-9138 GCF_009864975.1 Pseudonocardia sp. SID8383 | reverse complement strand
CTCGGGACGACGGCGGTGCTGGCCGTGCTCGTCGCCGCGGCGGCCTCCCCCGCCGAGCACGTCCCCGTGCCCGCGCCGCCCGGGGTGGTCGTCCCCCGGTGAGCCGGTCAGCCCGCCTCGACCTCGCCGCGCTTCGCCTGCTTCGCGGCGGCACCGCGCAGCGCCTCGGCGACGGCCGGGGCCACGCTCGTGTCGAACACGCTCGGCACGATGAACGACGGGTTCGGCTCGGCGACGACGTCGGCGATCGCCTCGGCCGCGGCGAGCATCATCTCGTCGGTGATGTCGTGCGCCTGGGCGTCGAGCAGCCCGCGGAACACACCGGGGAACGCGAGCACGTTGTTGATCTGGTTCGGGTAGTCCGACCGGCCGGTCGCGACGACGGCGGCGTGGCGCATCGCCAGCGTCGGGTCGACCTCGGGGTCCGGGTTGGCCAGTGCGAACACGATCGAGTCGTCGTTCATGGTCCGCAGCTCGTCCGCGCCGAACAGGTTCGGCGCGCTGACCCCGATGAAGACGTCGGCCCCGACGAGCGCGTCGGCCAGGGTGCCCTGCTTGCCGTCCTTGTTGGTCTGCGCGGCGATCGAGACGAGGTTGTCGTCCATCCCCTCGCGTCCGGTGTGGACGATGCCGTCCACGTCGACCGCGACGACGTCGGCGGTCTGCTCCGAGCCGAGCAGCCGGATGATCGCCGAGCCGGCCGCGCCGACCCCGCAGACGACGACGCGGCTGTCGGCGAACTTCTTGCCGACCACGCGCAGGGCGTTGCGCAGCGCGCCGAGCACGACGACGGCGGTGCCGTGCTGGTCGTCGTGGAAGACCGGGATGTCGAGCAGCTCGCGCAGCCTGCGCTCGATCTCGAAGCAGCGCGGCGCGGCGATGTCCTCCAGGTTGATGCCGCCGTAGCCGGGAGCGATCAGCTGGACCGTGCGGATGATCTCCTCGGTGTCCTGGGTGTCGAGGCAGACCGGCCAGGCGTCGACGTTCGCGAACTGCTTGAACAGCGCCGCCTTGCCCTCCATCACCGGCATCGCCGCGGCGGCCCCGATGTTGCCCAGGCCCAGCACCGCGGACCCGTCGGTGACGACGGCGACGGTGTTGCGCTTGATCGTCAGGCGCCGGGCGTCGGACGGGTTCTCCGCGATCGCCATCGACACCCGCGCGACGCCCGGGGTGTAGGCGCGCGACAGGTCGTCACGGGTGCGGAGGCTCACCTTGGACCGCACCTCGATCTTGCCGCCGAGGTGGAGCAGGAAGGTCCGGTCCGAGACCTTGCGGACCGAGAAGCCCTCGAGCTGCTCGATGGCGGTCTTGATCTCCTCGACGTGCTCGGTGTTGCGGGCGTTGACCGAGATGTCGACGACGAGACTCTCGGTGCGCGCCTCGACGACGTCGAAGGCGGTGACGACGCCACCGACCTGGCCGACGGCGGCGGTGAGGTCACCGGCCGAGGTGGGGTGGGCGGGGGCGTCGACGCGTGCGGTGATGGCGTAACCGGGACCGGGAATGGACACGGCCCGGAACAGTACCGCCGGGCGTGTGGTTACCGTGGCGTCAACGATGTGACGACGCGCGTCACCGCTCGTCGGCGTCGTCCGCGGGGATCCGCGGCAGCGGCCCGGTGGGGGCGTCGGCGACGGCCATCTTGGCCGCCGAGTCGGTCGGGGCGTGCCCGCCGAGGGCGGCCAGCGCGGTCTCGTTGCCGACGTCGGCGCCGGCCCGTTCGGACAACAGCCAGCGCACCTCCAGCAGGTCGCAGTACGCCTGCACCGGATCGCCGGCACCGCCGAGCGCGGCGTGCGCGCGGGCCGATCCGGGCTCGAGGCAGTGGTCGATCCAGCTGCGGGCGGCCGCGCGCTCCGACACCTCCTGACCGGTGCGGCGCTGCATCCAGTCGCGGTGGGCGTTGAGGTCGCCGAGCAGGATCCGGGCCTGGCCCTCCCCCACGCCGACACCGGTCAGCCTGCGCAGCGTCTCGGAGTGGTAGTTGCGGTCGCCGACGGCGATGTGCAGCCGCGACCGGCCGTCGCCGATCGGGAGCAGGGACACCTCGTCGACGGCGAAGCCCAGGTCGTTGAGCTCGCGGATGGCGCCCTCGACGCGGTAGCGGTCGCCGAAGGCGAAGACCGGCGAGGTGTGCAGCGCCTCCCACAGCTCCCGGTAGCGCTCGGGCAGGGCGGTCGCCTCGTCGATGAGCTGCGGGATCATCTCCGGCGGGCGCTCCAGCGAGGTCGCGAGGTCGATCATCCCGGCGGCGATGTTCTCGACCAGGATCGTCACGTCGTGCTCGCGCTGACCGTCGGACAGGCCGTCCGGGTGCACTTCGCTGGTCTCGGCGTCGACGAGAAAGGCCTGCAGGGTCTGCCCGTCGCGGGTGAACAGGGTGTTGTTGAGCGAGCAGTCCCCCCAGAACACGCCGTGCCGGTGCAGCTCGACCAGCAGCGAGATCATCGCGTCGAACAGCCGGGCGCGGTGCCGCGGCCGGTTCGGGGGCAGCCGCAGGAACAGCCTGCGGTACTGCCAGGACCCGGCGAGGTAGCGGGTCACCAGGATCGCGGTCTCGTGCGCCGGCTGGTTCACCAGCCCGGCCGGGCGGACCGCGGGCAGGCACTGGTGCTCGAGGCGCCGCAGCACGTCGTACTCGCGACGGGCGATCCGCTCCGGCATGTCCTTGAGCGCCCACAGTGCACCGTCGGCCTCGACGAAACGGACGAGGTGCCGGCTGGGGCCGACCTCCATGTCGCGCAGCGGGACCCGCATCTCGTCCCACCGTTCCAGCGGCTCGTTCCAGGGCAGCGCGATCAGCTCGGGGCCGGGGGCCCGCAGCACCAGCTCCGGCGGAGCGTCCATTCAGGACACCCCCCGCACGCCGCGGGCCGGTGGGGCGGTGGAGCCGCGGATGACCAGCCGGGTCGGCAGGGTCGCGACCGGCTCGACCGGCTCGCCGGCCAGCGTCGCCAGCGCCATCCGGGCCGCGACGGCACCCTGCTCGGCCGCCGGCTGGGCCACGGTGGACAGATCGGTCAGCGCGGCCAGCGGGTGGTCGTCGATACCGATGACCGACACGTCGCCGGGCACCGCGAGCCCGGCCCGGCGCAGCGTGCCGACGGCGCCGAGGGCGACCTCGTCGGTGTGGGCGTAGACCGCCGTCGGCGGGTCGGACAGCCCGAGCAGCTCCCCCATCGCCCGCGCCCCGCCCTCCGGGCTCCAGGGCACGCTCACCGTCAGGGCGGGGTCGTGTGCCACGCCGGCGTCGGCGAGCGCCGTCCGGCAGGCGGCGGCACGACCCTCGGGCTGGCCCGGGTCGAGCTCCGGGTCGGTGGTGACGATCATCCCGATCCTCCGGTGTCCGAGGTGGAGCAGGTGGTCGACGGCCTGGCGACCGGCGACGTACTCGTCGATCGACACCGAGGGGTGGTTGCCGATCCGGGTCCCCGCCGACACGATGCCGACGCCGATCCTCTCCAGCCGGGCGCGCTCGGCGTCGTCGACACCGAACCCCAGCAGCACGACGGCGTCGGCCCGCCGGCGGGCGGGCAGCTCGGCGAAGAACGCGCGCCGGGCCGCGGCGTCGCCCAGGTGGTAGAGCAGCACGTCGCGCCCGGCCTCGCGCACCACGTCGGACAAGCCCTCCAGCGCCGCCCCGAACCACCACCGCGACAGGTGCGGGACGACGACGGCGATCCGCCCCGTGGTGCCCCGCGCGAGGCCGGAGGCATCCGGGCTGACGACGTACTCCAGGGCGCGCGCGGCCTCCCACACGCGGGCGCGGGTGGCCTCGGCGACGTGGGGGTGATCGCTGAGCGCGCGTGACGCGGTGGCCGGTGAGACCTTGGCCAGCCGGGCCACGTCGGCCAGGTTGACCGGTTCGGGCACGACACATGTATGCCCAAAGCTGGAAGCGATTGCAAGAGCGGATGTTATCCGACTGCGCTGGACCATCGCCTGTCGATCAGTAAGGATCGTCGGCTACCAGCCTGACCGATGTGAGTCTTGACACTCCTGGGTGAAAGGCCCACAGTCTCGGTTGGAAACGCTTCCAACGTCGCCGGCGAGCGACAGGACACAGCAGCGGTATCGGACACGGGAGTTCGGAGTTGACCATGCGTCGCACACGGTGGAGGAGGACGCTGGCCGCCGGTGCGGCCACCGTCGCCCTCGCCCTGCTGGCGGGCTGCGGAGGCGCACCCGCGGGCCCGCCGGTCCTCAACTGGTACATCAACCCCGACGACGGAGGGCAGGCGGAGATCGCCCAGCGCTGCTCGGCGGCGTCGAACGGGCAGTACCGGATCGCGGTGTCGGTGCTGCCGCGCCAGTCCGCGGAGCAGCGTCAGCAGCTGATCCGCCGGCTCGCGGCCAACGACAGCTCGATCGACATCATGTCCATCGACCCGCCCTACATCCCCGAGTTCGCCGAGGCGAAGTTCCTGGCCCCGGTGCCCGAGGAGGTCGCGCAGCGGACCACCGCCGGGATCGTGAACTCCGCGAAGGAGGGCGCGAGCTGGAACGGCGAGCTGGTCACGGTGCCGTTCTGGGCCAACACCCAGCTGCTCTGGTACCGCAAGTCGCAGGTCGCCGGCACCGGGCTGGACCTGTCGAAGCCGGTCACCTGGGACCAGGTCGTCGCGACCGCGCAGGCCAAGAACTCGATCATCGCCGCGCAGGGCATCCGCGCGGAGTCGCTGACCGTCTGGCTGAACGCGCTGGTCGAGGGCGGCGGCGGGCAGATCGTCACCAACGCCTCGCCGCAGGACCCCGACGGCGTCCAGCTCGGCCTGGACTCCCCCGCCGCGACGAAGGCTGCCGAGATCATGAAGGCGGTCTCGGCCGTCGGCGGTCCCGGCTTCTCGACCAACTCCGAGGACGAGAACTCCAACGCCTTCCAGTCCGGTGACGCGATGTTCCAGGTGAACTGGCCGTTCGTGTGGGGCAAGGTCAACAGCGCCGTCGAGGAGGGGACCGTCCCGCAGTCCACGCCGGACGACTTCGGCTGGGCGCTCTACCCGCAGACCGAGGCCGGCAGGCCCTCGGCCCCGCCCTACGGCGGCATCAACCTCGGCGTCGGCGCGTTCAGCAAGCACACCGACCTGGCCTACCAGGCCACCGAGTGCATCACCTCGACCGAGAACCAGAAGCAGTACTTCCTCACCAACGGCAACCCGGCCGCCCGGATCTCGGTGTTCACCGACCCGGACGTGGTGGAGCAGTTCCCGATGGCCCCGGTCATCGCGCAGTCGCTGCAGCAGGCCAAGCCGCGCCCGCAGACGGCGTACTACAGCGAGGTCTCCGAGTCCATCCAGCGCACCTACCACCCGACCGCGGGCATCGACCCGCCGACCGTCGGCCCCGCGACCGCCGCGCTGATCAAGGCGGTCCTCGCCAAGGAGGAGCTGCTGTGACCACGACGACCGAGCGGCCCGGGACCGGGACCGGGGCCTCCCCGGCCCCGCGCGGTGCCAGTGACCGCAGCCGGGCCGAGCAGAAGCTCGGCTGGTACCTCGCGGGCCCGGCGTTCGCCGTGATGCTGCTGGTGACGGCCTACCCGATCATCCAGGCCGTCTACTACTCGCTGTTCGACTACCGGCTGACCGACCCGGACAACATCTCCTTCGTCGGCCTGAAGAACTACGCGGTCATCCTCACCGACTCGATCTGGTGGACCTCCTTCGGCGTCACGGTGTTCATCACCGTGGTCACCGTCGCGGTCGAGCTGGTGCTGGGCTTCCTGCTGGCGCTGGTCATGATGAACGCGCTCAGGGCGATCCGGCCGGTGCTGCGCGCCGCGATCCTGATCCCCTACGCGGTCATCACGGTCGTGTCGGCGTTCGCCTGGCAGTACGCGTTCTCCCTCGACTCGGGCTTCGTGAACTCCTGGTTCGGCTGGCTGCCCGGGATCTCGGCCGACACCGACTGGTTCGGCTCGACCGGCTCGTCGCTGTTCGTGATCTGCCTGGCCGAGATCTGGAAGACCACCCCGTTCATCTCGCTGCTGCTGCTCGCGGGTCTGGCCCAGGTGCCCGACGTGCTGCAGGAGGCCGCCCGCGTCGACGGCGCGACCTGGTGGCAGCGGATGTGGAAGGTCACCCTCCCGAACATGAAGGCGGCGATCATGGTCGCCCTGCTGTTCCGGACCCTGGACGCGTTCCGCGTGTTCGACTCGGTGTTCGTGATGACGGCCGGGGCGAACAGCACCGAGACGGTGTCGTTCCTGGCCTACCGCCAGACCATCGCCCGCGTCGAGATCGGGCTCGGCTCCGCGGTGTCGGTGCTGCTGTTCCTGTCCGTCGTGATCATCTGCATCGGGTTCATCAAGGGGTTCAAGGTCGACCTGTCCCAGGCCCGAGGGGAGAAGTGATGTCCACCCGCGAGAGAGTCCTCTGGATCGTCGCCGGCATCGCGATCGTCGTCTACGCCCTGTTCCCGGTGGGCTGGATCGTGTCGCTGTCGCTGAAGTCGAGCGACGACATCGCCAACAAGCAGTTCCTGCCGACCTCGGTGTCGTGGGACAACTACTCCCAGATCCTCGTCGGGGACGCGGCCGGGCTGTTCCTGCCCGCGCTGCGCAACTCCTTCGGCATCTGCATCATCGCGACGTTCCTGGCGTGCGTGCTGTCGATGTTCGCCGCCTACGCGATCGCCCGGCTCGACTTCCGGGGCAAGAAGCTGATCCTGTCGACCGCGCTGGCGGTGGCGATCTTCCCGGTCATCTCGATCGTGACGCCGCTGTTCAACCTGTGGCGCCAGATCGGGCTCTACGACACCTGGCCCGGCCTGATCATCCCCTACCTGTCGCTGACCCTGCCGCTGTCGATCTGGACCATGTCGGCGTTCTTCCGCGAGATCCCGTGGGAGATGGAGCAGGCCGCGCAGGTCGACGGCGCCACCACCTGGCAGGCGTTCCGCAAGGTGATCGTCCCGCTGGCGACGCCCGGGGTGTTCACCACCGCGATCCTGGCGTTCTTCATCGCCTGGAACGACTTCGCCTACGGCATCTCGCTGACCTCGACCGGCGCGTCCCGCCCGGTCCCGGCCGCGCTGGGCCTGTTCTCCGGGGCCTCGCAGTTCGAGTCGCCGAACGGCCCGATCGCCGCCGCCGCGGTGATCGTGACCATCCCCGTCGTCGTGCTCGTCCTGCTGTTCCAGCGGCGCATCGTCGCCGGTCTGACCAACGGCGCCGTCAAGGGCTGACACCCCGTACACAGAGAGAGGAACCGACCGGCCATGGCGTCGATCGAGATGAAGAACATCGTCAAGAAGTACGGGGACGGCTTCCCGGCCGTGAACGACGTGAGCATGGACATCGCCGACGGCGAGTTCATGATCCTCGTCGGCCCGTCCGGCTGCGGGAAGTCCACGCTGCTGCGGATGATCGTCGGTCTGGAGGACATCACCTCCGGCGACATGGTCATCGCCGGCAGCCGCGTCAACGACAAGGCCCCGCGGGACCGCAACCTGTCCATGGTGTTCCAGAACTACGCGCTCTACCCGCACCTGTCGGTCTTCGAGAACATCGCGTTCCCGCTGCGTCTGGCCAAGGCGCCCGAGGACGAGATCACGCAGAAGGTCGACACCGCGGCGAAGGTCCTGGAGCTGCAGGAGCACCTGCAGCGCAAGCCCGCGAACCTGTCCGGCGGTCAGCGCCAGCGGGTCGCGATGGGCCGTGCCATCGTCCGCGACGCCGACGCGTTCCTGTTCGACGAGCCGCTGTCCAACCTGGACGCGAAGCTGCGCGGGCAGATGCGCACCGAGATCGCCCGCCTGCAGCGCCGCCTCGGTATCACCACCGTCTACGTCACACACGACCAGACCGAGGCGATGACCCTCGGCGATCGGGTCTGTGTCCTGCGCAAGGGCGTCATCCAGCAGGTCGCCTCGCCGCGCGAGCTCTACGAGCAGCCGGTCAACCTGTTCGTCGCCGGGTTCATCGGGTCGCCGCCGATGAACTTCCTGCCCGCGACCGTGGCCGGGAACCGGCTGGAGACGCCGTTCGGCCCGATCGAGCTCGACGCCGCGCGCGCCGAGAAGGTCGCCGGTCGCGAGCTGGTGCTGGTCGGCATCCGGCCGGAGTACTTCGAGGACGCGTCACTGGTCGACGAGGCCAAGAAGCACGTCGGGTCGACCTTCACCGCGAAGGTCGACGTGACCGAGTGGCTGGGCGACTCGCAGTACGCCTACATCCCCTACGAGGCCCCGGCCGAGGTGGAGACCAAGCTCAAGGAGCTGTCGCGGGAGCTCGACGCCGATCAGCTGCGTACGCAGGCGATCGTGTCGATCGACTCGACCAGCCGGATCCGGGAGGGCCGCGACGCCGAGTTCTGGCTGGACGCGCGGAAGATCCACGTGTTCGACCCGGAGTCGGGCGAGAACCTCACCCGCGACCCCGAGGCCGGCGCCGAGCTGACGCGGCTCGCGGCCGAGGACCGCGCCGAGCAGGTGGCCCAGGCCCGCAGCCGGGGCTGAGGCGCCGCCCCCGTCGCCCCCAGGGGAACTCTCGTGGCTTAGAGCGCTACGAGAGTTCCCCTGGGGGCACCCCGGAGGGGTCAGAGGGCGCGGACGTCGCGCCGGTAGCGGGTCTCGGCGACCCCGGCGAGGGTCCGCGCCATCACGGCGAACACGAAGCGCTGCGACGGGTAGGCCGCCAGCCATCCCAGCCGCCCGGCCATCCCGCGCGGGGTGAACCGCAGGGTCTGGGTGTAGCGGCTGGTCAGCCGGTCGGTCGGAGTGACGGCCAGCTCGAGCCGGGCGTCGCCGGGGAGCCGGTCCGCGGCGCGCAGCACCAGCCGCCGCCCCGGTTCGACGATCTCGACGGTCCAGCGGTCCAGGGGCTCACCCGGGAGGAGCCGGGCCGGGCCGTCGCCGTGCCGGCGCGGGACGACACCGGGCCCACCGGCGAGGACGTCGAGGTGGCCGGTCAGCGTCGCGACGCCCGGGACGGTGTACCAGCCGTGCGGGCCGCCGAGCGTCTCGATCACCGACCAGACGGCGCGGGCGGGAGCGGCCACGTCGCGGGTGTCGGTCGTCGACCACTCCAGCGGACCGGTGCCGGGCGGGTCGGACGGCCCCGGCCCGGCCGCGCCGACGCCGTCGAGAGCGCGGCGGACCGCCGTGCGGTACGGGGTCCGGCCGCCGGGCGGGGTG
>NZ_WWFY01000272.1:0-12984 GCF_009864975.1 Pseudonocardia sp. SID8383 | reverse complement strand
GCGGCGAGTGCCGCGGCGTCGCGCGGGCGCCGGCCCGGGTCCTTGGCCAGGGACTGCAGGAGCACCTCCTCCAGCGCGGGTGGGACGCCCGGGCGCAGCGACGACGGCCGTGGCGGCGTCTCCCGCAGGTGCGCCACGACCACCGCGAGCGGGTCGGCGTCGGTGAACGGCGGCCGTCCGGTGAGCGCGGTGAACAGGCAGCAGGCCAGCGCGTACAGATCCGCACGGCCGTCGAGGTGCGCGGCGCCGCGGCCCTGCTCGGGGGCCAGGTAGAGCGGGGTGCCGATCACATGACCGGTCCGGGTGCGCCCGGCGCCGTCGCCGAGGCGCGCGATGCCGAAGTCGGTCACGACGACGGTCCCGTCCGGGCGCAGGATGATGTTGCCGGGGGTGACGTCGCGGTGCACCACCCCGGCCCGGTGCGCGGCGGCGAGCGCCTCGGACACGGCCGCCCCGATCCGGGTCACCTCCCGCGGCTCCAGCGGGCCGGTCCGCCCGATGCGCCGCGCGAGGGTCTCGCCCTCGACGTAGGACATGACGACCCAGGCCGTGTGACCGGTCGTGCCGGTGTCGTGCACGGTGACGACGCCGGGGTGGTCGATCGCGGCGGCGGCGCGGGCCTCGTCGCGCAGCCGGGCGACGTCGCCGTGGTCGCCCGCGCGCAGCAGCAGCTTGACCGCGACCGGGCGGTCCAGCTCCCGGTCGTGGGCCAGGTGCACCGTCGACATCCCGCCCCGGCCGAGCACGTGGCGCAGCTCGTAGCGCCCGCCCACCACGTCACCCGCGCCCGGCAGGCCGGACGGGATCTCGTCGGTGCGTTCCGGTCCGGCCGCGCCCGGCAGCTCGGCCGTCCCGCTCACGACGCCGGCAGCGTCCGCTGCGTGCTCTCCGGGTGCCCGGCGCCGATCAGCTCGTCGAACAGGTAGCCGTGGTCCAGCATCGCCCGGCGCAGCGACTCCGTGTCGGCGTCGTCCTCGGCGACGGCGACGGCGTGTGCCGCACGGTAGTGCCCGACCAGGTCGGGGTGGTCGACCGAGATCATCTCCTCGCGCTCGGAGAAGTGCTCGACCGGGTAGCCGCGGGTGCGCATCACCTGCTGCAGCAGGAGGTCGGTGTCGCGCAGCCCGGCCCGCGGGGTGCGGACGAAGGCGTTCTGCGCACCCGCGAAGTCCCCGGCGAACCGCTCGCGCTCGTCGGCGTCGAGGTCGCGTACGTCCAGCTCCCGGCGCCGGCTCAGCCGACGGCGCAGCTCGGTCTCGCCGCGGTCCTTCCCACCGGACTGCTCGACGACGTGGTCGTACTCCTGCCCGAAGTGCCGGCGCAGGGCGGCGGTCCTCCGGCGGCCGCGCACCCGGGACCCGACCACGAGGGCCAGGCCCAGCACGACCAGTACCACGACGGCGACGACGACCCACAGCATGACGTCCGGTGACATCGGTGATCCCCCTCCGGGACGAGACCCGTCCGAGCAGCATCCCGCCCCGCCGGCGATCACGCGCGGTGAACACAGGCAGGTCCCTCCGCATGGAGGAGTGACGCTCCGGAACGCGGGGCGCGCTGCTCCGTCCGCGTACGCAGGTGTGCGACACGCCGGGAGACGGTGCTCCGGGCAGGTGGAATCGTCTTCGGAACGGGAGGACATGTGTCCGTTTCGTCACCCGTGTGGAGCACACCCCCGCCGTCCGGCACGCTCCGCCGTCTGCCACGGTGGAGAAGCCCCCACCACCCCAGCAGCACCCCGGGAGGACCCCCGATGAAGAAGGCCGGTCGCAAGCTCTCCAAGGCCGCCGAGTCGTTCGTCGAGGCCATCGGCATCCTCGGCGGGTGGAACCGCGGGCGTCGCCGGAGCCGGTCCCGCCGCTGACGTGGGTGGGCGTTGCCACCGCCCGACTGTTTAGCTTGTGGTAAGCACATCATGTCCGGTTCCTCCGGGAAGACAGGTGTGCCCACCACGTGACCGACGCCGCCCACGACACCCACCGCCCGGCCGGGGACGGCTCCGCCGGGCCGCCCGGCGAGGACCCGCTGCCCCGGCGCGTGCCGGTCTTCGCCGTCGTCGGTCTGGCGCTGCTGATGTTCTCCCTCGACGGGACGTCGGTCGCCACCGCGCTGACGACGATCAGCGGCGACCTCGGCGCCGACCTGGCCTGGACCGGCTGGGTCGTGACCGTCGCCGCCGTCGGGCAGATCCTGGCGTTGCCACTGGGCGGCTGGCTGTCCGACCGCTTCGGCGGCCGGCGGATGTTCCTGGCCGGGGTCGCCGTGTTCACGGTGATGTCCGGGCTGAGCGCGCTCAGCCCCTCGATCGGCGTGCTCATCGCCTGCCGGCTGGTGCAGGGCCTCGCCGGCGGCGTGATGCTGCCGGCCGCCAACGGGATCGTCGCGCACCAGTTCGGACGTGACCGGGACCGGGCGCTCGCCCTGTTCACCAGCGTCTTCCCGATCGGCGCGATCCTCGGACCGCTGGTCGGCGGGCTGGTGCTCACCACCTGGACCTGGCACGGCATCTTCCTGGTGAACGTGCCGATCGGGATCCTGCTCGTCGCCGTCGGGCTGGCCCTGGTCGACGACCCTCCGCACCGGCGGACCGCGCGGATCGACGCCGTCGGGATCGCGCTGCTCGTCGTGACCCTGCTGGCCACGATGCTCACCATCACCCGGCTCGGCTCGCCGGGGTCGGGGCCCGGCTGGACCGTCCTGGCCGCTGTGGTCGCGCTGACGACGGGTGCGGTGTTCGTCCGGCACGCCCGGCGGCGGCCCGACGCGGTCGTCCCCGTCCACCTGCTCGCCGGACGCGGTCTGGGCATCATGAACGTCACCAACGTCGTCTTCGGCGCCGTGGTGATCGGGTTCTCGGCGACCCTGCCGCTCTACGCCCAGGTCCGCTACGACCTGCCCGCGTTCGTCGCCGGGGCGCTGCTGACCGGCCGCGCGATCGGCACCATCGTCACCTCGGCGGCCGCGGTCGCGCTGCTGCGCCGGCTGGGCTTCCGGCCGCTGCTGCTCGGGGGCCTGGTCGCCGTCGTCGCCGGGCTGGTGGTCACTGCGGTCGCGCCCCTGTTCGGCGGGCCCACGGTGTGGCTGCTCGCCGGCTCCACCCTGCTCGGCCTGGGCACGGGCCTGTCCGGGCCGGCCGCCAACAACGCCGGTATGCACCTGGTGCCCGACGAGGTCGCTGCGGTGTCCGGGCTGCGCATCATGTTCCGGCAGATGGGCGGCATCGCCGCGGTGTCGGTGCTGACCGCCGCCGTCACCGCCGCCGAGGACCCGGGCGTGGCCGCCGGGATCGCCTACGGGGTGCTGGCGGTGGCGCTCGCGGTGGTCGGCCTGGCGGCCGCGCGGATCCCGAACCGGCGCGGCCGCTGGTGAGGGAGGCGGGGCCGGGTGGACCGGCCCCGCCCGCCGTCACATGTTGCGCCGGTACTGTCCGCCGACCTCGAAGAACGCCGTCGTCAGCTGACCCAGCGAGCACACCCGCGCGGCCCGCATCAGCTCGTCGAACACGTTGCCGTCACCGGTCGCGACGTCCTGCAGCCGCCGCAGCGCCTGCTCGGCCTCGGTGCGATGCCGGGACTGGAAGTCCGCGAGCCGGTCGAGCTGGGACTGCTTCTCGGCCTCGGTGGCGCGGGCCAGCTCGATCTCCTGGTGCGCCTCGTCCGGGTCGGCCGGCTTGAGGAAGGTGTTGACGCCGACGATCGGCAGCTCACCGGTGTGCTTGCGGTGCTCGTAAAGCATCGACTCGTCCTGGATCCGGCCGCGCTGGTAGCCGGTCTCCATCGCGCCCAGCACGCCGCCGCGCTCGGCGATCGACTCGAACTCGCGCAGCACGGCCTCCTCGACCAGGTCGGTGAGCTCGTCGACGACGAACGAGCCCTGCAGCGGGTTCTCGTTCAGCGACAGACCCCACTCCTTGTTGATGATCATCTGGATGGCCATCGCGCGGCGCACCGACTCCTGCGTGGGCGTGGTGACCGCCTCGTCGTAGGCGTTGGTGTGCAGGGAGTTCGCGTTGTCGTAGAGCGCGCAGAGCGCCTGCAGCGTGGTGCGGATGTCGTTGAAGTTCATCTCCTGCGCGTGCAGGGACCGTCCCGAGGTCTGGACGTGGTACTTCAGCTTCTGGGAGCGCTCGTTGGCCCCGTAGCGCTCCTTCATCGCGACCGCCCAGATGCGGCGGGCGACCCGGCCGATCACCGTGTACTCGGCGTCCATGCCGTTGGAGAAGAAGAACGACAGGTTCGGCGCGAAGTCGTCGACGTCCATACCGCGCGCCAGGTAGCTCTCGACGAAGGTGAACCCGTTCGCGAGGGTGAAGGCGAGCTGGCTGATCGGGTTCGCCCCGGCCTCGGCGATGTGGTAACCGGAGATCGAGACGGAGTAGAAGTTGCGCACCTTGTGCGCGATGAACCACTCCTGGATGTCGGCCATCATCCGCAGCGAGAACTCGGTGGAGAAGATGCAGGTGTTCTGGCCCTGGTCCTCCTTGAGGATGTCGGCCTGCACCGTGCCCCGGACGTTCGCCAGCGCGTAGGCGACGAGCTCCTCGCGCTCACCCCCGTCGGGCTCGCGGCCCTGCTCGTCGCGGAACCGGTCGACCTGCTGGTCGATCGCGGCGTTGAGGAAGTAGGCGAGGATCGTCGGCGCCGGGCCGTTGATCGTCATCGACACGGAGGTCGTCGGCGAGCACAGGTCGAAGCCGTCGTAGAGGGCCTTGAGGTCGTCCAGGGTCGCGATCGAGACGCCCGAGGTGCCGACCTTGCCGTAGATGTCGGGGCGGGTGTCCGGGTCGTGGCCGTAGAGGGTGACCGAGTCGAACGCCGTGGACAGCCGCTTGGCGTCCGAGCTCTCCGACAGGTACTTGAACCGCCGGTTGGTGCGGAACGGGTCGCCCTCGCCGGCGAACATGCGGGCCGGGTCCTCACCCTCCCGCTTGAACGGGAACACCCCGGCGGTGAAGGGGTAGAAGCCGGGCAGGTTCTCCCGGCGCAGGAAGCGCAGCAGCGCGGCGTCGTCGTCGAACTTCGGCAGCGCGACCCGGCGCACCGGGTTGCCGGACAGCGTCTCGCGGGTCAGCTTCGTGCGGAACTCCTTGTCCCGCACGGTGTAGACGTACTCGTCGCCGGAGTAGTCCTCGACCCGCGACGGCCAGGACTCCAGTAGCTCGGCGGACTCGGCGGGGACCTTCTTCTCCGCGGCGCGCAGCGCCTCGTCGAGGTCGTCGCCGCCGACCAGCTCGGCGGCGGTGCGCAGGTGCTGCGCGGTGCGGACCGCCCGGGCGTGGGTCTCGGTGTCGGCGTGGTAGTCCCGCACCGCACCGGCGATGTCGGCGAGGTAGCGGACCCGCTCCGGCGGGATGACGGCCGCGTAGTCGCTGGAGGTCTTGGTGTCGACGCGGGGGAGACGTCCCTCGCCGACGGTCAGGCCGCCCTCGGCGAGCAGGTCGCGCAGGTGCTGGTAGAGCGCGGTGACGCCGTCGTCGTTGAAGGTGGCGGCCGAGGTGCCGTAGACCGGCATGTCCTCCCAGGTCGCGCCGAACTCCTCGCGGTTGCGGACGAGTTGGCGGCCGACGTCGCGGCGGGCGTCCTCGGCGCCACGGCGCTCGAACTTGTTGATCGCGACGACGTCGGCGAAGTCCAACATGTCGATCTTCTCGAGCTGGGAGGCGGCACCGAACTCCGGCGTCATCACGTACAGCGAGTGGTCGACGAACGGGACGATGCCCGCGTCGCCCTGGCCGATGCCGGGCGTCTCGACGACCACCAGGTCGAACCCGGCGGAGCGGAGCACCGCGATGGTGTCGCCGAGCCGCTCGGGCAGCGAGCCGCCGTCGTTGCCGCGGGTGGCGAGGCTGCGGAAGAACACCCGGTCACCGGACAGCGCGTTCATCCGGATGCGGTCGCCGAGCAGTGCGCCACCGCCCTTGCGTCGGGTCGGGTCCACCGCGAGCACCGCGATGCGGAGCTTGTCCTCCTGGTCGAGCCGGAACCGGCGGACCAGCTCGTCGGTCAACGAGGACTTGCCGGAGCCGCCGGTGCCGGTGATGCCGAGGACCGGCACCGGGCGCTCGGAGGCGGCGATGCGCTCGCGGACCTCGTCGGGCAGCGTCCCGGTCTCGGCCATCGTGAGCGCGCGGGCGAGGGTTGCGGTCTCGCCGGAGAACACCCCGTCTGCGAAGGCGGAGCCGACCGCGGACGCCGACGACGCGCCCTCGGCGGTCAGGTCGGTGTCGCACTCCCGGATCATGATGTTGATCATTCCGGGGAGGCCCAGGTGCTGGCCGTCCTCGGGGGAGAAGATGCGCGCGACACCGCGGGAGTGCAGCAGCTCGATCTCCTCGGGGACGATCACGCCGCCGCCCCCGCCGTAGACCCTGATGTGGCCGGCGCCGCGCTCGCGCAGCAGCTCGACCAGGTAGGAGAAGTACTCGACGTGCCCGCCCTGGTAGGACGAGATGGCGATGCCCTGCACGTCCTCCTGGATCGCGGCGGTCACGACCTCGTCGACCGAGCGGTTGTGGCCGAGGTGGATCACCTCGGCGCCCTGTCGCTGCAGGATCCGGCGCATGATGTTGATGGCGGCGTCGTGCCCGTCGAACAGGCTGGCCGCGGTCACGAAACGGACCGGGTGCGTGGGGACGTGCAGCTCGGCCTGTGCGTTCGTGTCCGTGCTCATCGGGGACGTTCCTCCCGCCGGGCGGACGGCGGTGTCCCGGCCGGTTTAGTTTGACATCCTAGTATCGGACGTACAAGGAACTCGGCGAGCGTCACAGGGGCCGTACGTGCGGATCAGGCCGCGTCGCGTGCCGCGGGCTCCCCGGTGGCCGGAGCAGGCTGCTCGCGGACCCGGCGGGCGTGCCGGCCGGTCGGCCAGGACGTCTCCGAGCCGATCGCGTCGGGCTCGTCCTCGTGCGCGACGAGGTCGTCGTCGGCGGGTAGAGGGGGGTCCACGACGTCGGACAGCGCGCGACGCGCCCGGGCGAGCTTGCGCGCCCGCCAGCGCTTCCCGGCCAGCCCGGCGACGAGCCCGAGGGTGGGCAGCAGGATCCCGGAGGCGATGACCAGCACCACGGAGTACGCGGGGAATGCGGCCACCAACAAGAAGGCCGTCAACGGCCAGTACAGCAGTGCCCGCCCCGCGCCCCGTCGCGTCCAGTCGCGATGAGGCGGCATGATCCTTACCTACCCGAACTCCGCGATCGTCATGCACGACTCGCCGCAACCCGCCCACATGTTCCGCGACCGGGGGTACGAATTCATGACCACGACACCGGACCGCACCGCGGTCGACCCGTACGCCGCCGTCCTCCTCGCGGAGAACGACCGGCTGGCCACCCTCCTGACGACGGCCGATCCGGCCACCCCGGTCCCGACCTGTCCGGGCTGGTCTCTGCTGCAGCTGCTCCGCCACGTCGGGCGCGGGCACCGGTGGGCGGCCCGGATGGTCGCCACCGGCGCCACCGAGGCCCTCGACCCCCGCGAGGTGCCCGGCGGGAAGCCGCCAGAGGGCGGCCCGGAGGTCGCGGCGCAGTGGCTGCGCGACGGTGCGACCGAGCTGCTCGACGCCGTCGTCGCGGCCGGGCCGACCGCGCCGGTGTGGACCTTCACCGGTCCGCAGCCCTCGGCGTGGTGGGTGCGGCGGCGGCTGCACGAGGCGACGGTGCACCGCGCCGACGCCGCCGTCGCACTCGGGGTTCCGTTCCCGATCGACCCGCAGGTCGCCGCCGACGGCGTCTCGGAGTGGCTGGGCCTGCTCGCCGCCCGCCCCGCCGCCGACGAGCCACCGCTCGCCGACGGCGCCACGCTGCACCTGCACTCCACCGACGACGTGCCGGACGCGGCGGGGGAGTGGATGGTGCGTGGCGCGGGCGGGCGCGTGGTCTGGGAGCACGGGCACGGCAAGGGCGACGCCGCCGTCCGAGGCACCGCCGCCGACCTGCTCCGGGGCGTCACCCGCCGCATCCCCGCCGACGACGACCGTCTCCAGGTCCTCGGCGACGCCGAGGTCTGGACGGGCTGGCTGGCCCGTACCGGGTACTGACGGGCCGTCGCCGCCGCCCCGGTCAGACCGCCGGGGTGGTCCCCCTCCGCTGCCGCGCCGCCAAGGGCGGGGCCTGCGGGGTCAGCACGACCTCGGCCGCGGTGTCGAGCACCGCGGCCGAGCGCGGCCGCTCGAACCGGCACGACGCCCGTCGTCCGTCGGTCTCCAGGGTCGCGACGAGGTTGCCGAACAGCGGACCGGTCGTCCGCTCCCAGGCCACGCCCGCGCCGCCGGTCCCGGTCCGGCGGGTCCAGCGGGTCGTCATCCTGCCCAGCAGACGCGACCAGGTGATCCGGAACATCACCCGCATCACCGCGGGGACCACGTTGTGCACCGGTGAGCAGGTCAGCTGGTGGACCCGGGTGCCCTCCGGACCGCGGCCCGGCCGGTCCCCGGGGGTGTGGGTGTGCACGTCGGCGACCGCGGCGTAGGAGTGGTGGACGTCGCCGGACAGCACCGACACCGTGGCCGGCGGGGCGTCCCCGGCGCGCGGGCGGCACGCCTCGCGGATCAGCTCGGCGAGCCGGGCGAAGGAGTGCCCGAACGCGGGCCAGTGCTCCAGGTCGGCCTCCTGGCGGGCCCACTCGGCGACGGCGGCGACCCGGCCGGACCCGTTTGCGCCCTTCTCGGTCGCGGCCTCCAGGTCGGAGATGACCTGGGGCATCAGCCAGGGCACCGAGGTGCCCAGGACGAGGTGGTCCATGTCGCCGGGGGCGAGCGCCTTCGCCGAGATCCAGTCGAACTCGGCGTCGGACACCATCCGGCGCGGTGTGGACTCGACGATCCGCCCGTTGCGGGAGTCGATGACGATCAGCCGCGTGCGGCCCAGCTCCCAGCAGAAGGAGAACCGCTCGTCCTTGTGGGTGTCGTCGCCGTCGCCGGTCTCGCGGTCCCACAGGGCGGCCCGCTCGGACAGCAGCGGCCAGACGTCGCCCTCCGCGGCCTGCACCTCCTGCCAGGTCCGGTCGGCGGCGAGCTCGCCGGGGGACAGGTTGCCCAGGTGCTGGTGGACCCAGTAGGAGGCCAGGCCGGAGCAGATGCGCTCGGACCACCAGGGCGTGCGGGCGATCTGCTCGCGCCAGGCGCCGGAGGTGTTCCAGTCGTCGCGGACGTCGTGGTCGTCGAAGATCATCGCGGTGGGGACGGTGGAGAGCATCCACCGCACCTCGGGGTCCGACCAGGTGTCGCGGTAGAGGCCCGAGTACTCGTCGAAGCCGACGATCTCGTCGTCGGGCCAGTCCGGGTGCCGCTCCCCCCGCCCGGCGATCCGCCGCCGGGTCTGTGGGGTGAGCTCGTCGGCGTAGACCTGGTCGCCGAGCAGCAGCAGCGTGGTCGGCCACGTCTCCGGGGGCAGCCCGGCCATCCGGCCGGCGTAGGCGTCGAGCGCGTCGAGGCCGTACTGCCGGGCCAGCTTCGGGTCGGCCGGCTTCACGTAGCGGCAGGAACCGAAGACGATCCGCTGGTGTGCGTCGGTGTCCGCGCCGCGCGTCGCGATCAGGCTCGGCGGGAACGGCGAGTGCGGGAGCGGCCAGACCTGCTCGCCGTCGAGGTGGACCTCGTAGGCGGTGCGGGTGCCCGGGGTCAGCCCGGTCACCTGCACCAGGGCGAAGTGGTGGCCGGCCACCTCGAAGGTCGCGGCGTCGCAGCCGAGTACCGAGACGCGGCACGGGTCGGAGGTCTGCACCCAGACCAGTGCGCTGGTCTCGTCGACGTGCCGCAGCACCGGTCCGAGCAGGAGTGTCACCCGTCCGAGCGTAGTCGTGTCCCGAACCGGTCGCGGAGCGAGATCACGTCTCCTCGAGCGCCAGCAGCCCCGCGCCGATCTTCCCGGCGTCGCCCTTGTAGGTGGCGGGCAGCACCGGCGGGATCGGGCGGACCTCGGGCGGGCCGTAGTGGAACTCCCGGGCCGCCCGGCGCGCCGGCTCGAGCAGGAGCTCGCCCGCGTCGACCAGGCCGCCGCCGATCAGCACGACCTCGAACTCGAAGATCGCGTTGATGCTGGCGATGCCGATCCCCAGCGACCGCCCGAGCCGCTGGAACAGCGACGCCGCCGTGCTGTCGCCCGCCATCGCCGCCATCGTCACGTGCTGGCCGGTGACCTCGCCCCCGGCCTCCGCGGCCAGGGTCGCGATCATGCCCCGCGGGTCGTGCAGGGCGGCGCTGCGGCCCATCCGGGTCAGCGCGGTCCCCGACGCGACCGCCTCCAGGCAGCCGTAGTTGCCGCAGCCGCACTGCGGGCCGTCCGGGTTGACGTTCATGTGCCCGACCTCGGCACCGAGCCCGTGCGGGCCGCGGTAGATCTTCCCGTCGAGCACGATCCCCGCCCCGACGCCGGTGCCGACGGTCAGCAGCACCATGTGGTCGTTGCGGGTCCCGCCGAGCCGGGCCTCGGCCAGACCAGCGACGTTGCCGTCGTTGTCGACGACCACCGGCAGCCCGCACGCGGACTCCAGCAGGCCGCGGACGTCCCAGTTCTCGTAGTTGTTGTTGGGTGCCCAGCGGATCCGGCCGACCGGCCACTCCACGGTCCCCGCGGCACCGACGCCGATCGCGGACACGTCCGCCCCCTCGGCGTCGCCGCGCAGCTCCTCGACCATCTCCCGCAACAGGGTGGTCATCGTGTCCGCATCGGACGTGTCCGGGGTGTTGCGCCGCAGCTCGGCGTGGACCGTGCCATCCTCGCCCACGATCGCTCCGGCGACCTTCGTTCCTCCGATGTCGAGCCCGATGGCCCGCCGTCCGTTCGTCACCCGGGCATGATTGCCATCCCACGGCGGTGACGCCACACCCACCCCGGGTTTGCGGACGGACGAGCCGGGGAAAGGTGCCCCATGCCAGTCTTGCGACGTGTAGCCCGACCCGCCCTCGCGGCCGTGTTCATCTACGGCGGAATCAACGAGCTGCGGAACGCCGACGCGTTGACTCCCGCCGCACAGCCCGTCCTCGACCAGGCCGCCCCGGCCATCGACAAGGTCGTGGAGAACGCCCCGCTGGACCGTCGCCCGGACAACGAGACGCTGATCAAGGTCGACGCCGGGGTCAAGATCGTGGCGGGCTCGCTGCTCGCGCTGGGCAAGTTCCCCCGCCTGTCGGCCACCGCGCTGGCCGCCTCGCTCGTCCCGACCACGCTGGCCGGGCACCCCTTCTGGGAGGAGACCGACCAGCAGAAGCGCGCCGACCAGCAGATCCACTTCCTCAAGAACGTCGGCCTGCTCGGCGGGCTGCTCATCGCGGCCGCCGACACCCACGGCAAGCCGTCGCACGCCTACCGGACGCGCCAAGCGGCCGAGCGGGCCCAGGCCCGGCTGTCCGGCTCCGGTTCCGACACCGGTGCCCAGCTCGCCGCGGGACTGGCCGGCGCGGGCACCTCGATCGCCGCGGCCGCCGCGGGCAGCCGGGAGAAGCTGACCGGGGCCGTCGAGGAGTACGGCCCGGTCGTGCGTGAGCGCGCCACCGAGTGGGGCGGCAAGGCCTCCGAGCAGGCCGCGCACCTGTCCGAGGTCGCCTCGGACAAGGCGTCCACCTGGTCCGAGCAGCTCTCGGCCGCCGCCGAGCGCACCTCGCAGGCCGCCCAGAAGCAGGCCGCGGCCGCCGAGAAGCGCGGCGCCAAGCTGGCGAAGGCGGCCGAGAAGCGCGGTGCTCAGCTCGAGAAGGTCGTGGACAAGAAGGGCGCCCGGTACCGCAAGGCCGCCGGGCGCACCGGTGACCGGTGGGTGCGCGAGGCCGAGAAGCGCCGCGTCCGCTGGGAGAAGCAGGCCCGCAAGGCCGCCGCCCGCGCGGAGAAGCGCGCCCCCGAGTACGCCGACCGCTTCTCCACCCTGGTCACCCAGGCCCAGTCGCAGGCCGCGAAGCTGGGCTCGGACCTGGCCGACCGCGCGTCGGTGGCCGGTGCCGAGGCCGCCAAGCAGGCCAAGGCGTCGGCGAAGGACGCGCGCAAGCGCGCCAAGGCCGTCGCCCGCTGACCCACCGCGACACCCGTCCACGGCCCTCCCGTCCGGCTCCGCGCCGGACGGGAGGGCCGTGACGTGTCCGGGGTCAGACCGGGCGCAGCACCTGCAGCTCGCCCGAGTCGAGCGACCGCACCTCGACGACGACCCGGCCGTCCCACACCGGGGAGCGCAGCGCGTTCGCCATCCGCGTGAACAGCGCCTGGCTGCGTGCGTTGGCCGCCGCCTGGTCGGCGATCAGGTTCGGCATCATCCCGCCGGAGCGCTTGCGCACGGTCTGCGGGAGCGTCGACAGCGTGGTCAGCAGCCGGTGCAGCCGCGCGACGTCGGCGGCCCGGCCCGCGAGGTCGCTCTCGACCAGGGGCCGCAGCGCGGTCAGCGGCCGGTTCGGGGCGCGCAGCAGGTGGTCGGCCGCGGTGAGCAGGATGCGCCGGGCGTCCAGGACGAGTGCCTGGTAGGCGCCGTGCACCGCGGCCGGGAACCCGGTCCAGCCGAGCTTGCCGACCTCACCGAGCGCGTCGCGCAGCGCCAGGCCGGGCGTGCCCGACGGGTCCGCCCCGGCGACGACCCGCTCCCAGCCCGCGATCCAGGCGTGCGTCTGGTGGCGCAGGACCGACAGGTTCGCGACGGCCGTCTCGAGCCCGCGCGACGGGGAGCCGCTGCCGGTCGCGTCGCCGTCGACGACGAGCGAGCCGCGTTCGAGCAGCTCGGTCTGGGCCTCGCGCAGCGACTCCTCGGCCGCGCGGAGCCGCGAGTCCAGCCGCATCACGCACGCCGGGGCCAGCTGGTCGACCGCGGCGGTCAGCTCGTCGAGCACCCGGGTCTGGGTGCCCGTCGCGGCGATCTCGGCCGCCGTGGTCAGGGTGAGCAGGCCCAGCCCGGCGCCGTGCCGGTCACCGGGTGCGGTGGGTGCGACCGGTACCAGCGCCGACGACCCGGGGGCCGCCGCGGCCGTCTCGCCGCCGGCCAGGCGCAGCAGCGGCTCGGCGCCGAACGCCTCGGG
>NZ_WWFY01000271.1:0-11531 GCF_009864975.1 Pseudonocardia sp. SID8383 | reverse complement strand
CCGCCCGGGCCGCGTGCCGCGAGCTGGGCGCGGTCGTCGCCGCGACCGTCATGCCGGAGGGCTGAGCTACCGGCGCCCGGTGGCGGGCCGCACCCCGAGGTGCGCCTCGATCCGGTCGGCCCACACCGACGCGATCGTGCGGTAGGCGCCCGGTCCGGCGTGCAGGCCGTCCGCGGTCCGCCCGGCGGGGAACAGGGTGGCGGTGTCGACGAACTCCACCGAGTGCCCGGCCGCCCGGTGCGCGGCGGCGACCCGGGGCAGGTACTCGGCCAGCCGCGCCCGCTCGGCCCGTTGCTTCGGCAGCGGCGCCCACACCCCGGCCATGATCACGTGGGTGTGCGGTGCGGCTGCGAACACGCGGTCCAGCAGCCGGTCCAGGCTCGCCGCCGTCGCCCGCGCGCTCGCGTCCTGCAACAGGTCGTTGGTCCCGGCGTGCAGCAGCACGACGTCCGGCTGCGCGGCCAGCACCCAACCGCCCGTCATCGGCACCATCCGGGCCGCCGTCCAGCCGGAGCGGCCCTCGTGGTCGGTGTCGGGCAGCGCGTCCGGCCCGGAGCTGCGGGAGCCGACGTAGTCGATGCGGACGCCGTCGGCGGCCAGGCGCTGCCACAGCGGGAGGCGGTAACCGGCCGTCGCCGGGCTCCCCACCCCGACCGTCGACGACGCGCCCAGCGGCATCACCCGCACCACCCCGGGATCGTCGACGGCGGCGGGCACCTCGGCGTCCTCCGGCCGGTCCGCCGCGGGCAGCGCCGACAGCGCGACCGCGGCCACCGTCGCCACGACCCCGGTGAGGATGCGGCGGGAGGGCCTCACGGCGGACTCAGACCGCGCCGAACTGGCGGTCCCCGGCGTCGCCGAGGCCGGGGACGATGAACGCGGAGTCGTTGAGCCGCTCGTCGATGCTGGCGGTCACCATCCGGACCGGCAGCCCGGATGCGCGCAGCCGCTCCACGCCCTCCGGCGCGGACAGCGCGCAGAGGACCGTCACGTCGTCGGCGCCGCGGCGGGTCAGCAGCTCCACGGTGTGCACCATCGAGCCGCCGGTGGCCAGCATCGGGTCGAGCACGAACACCGGCCGCCCGACGAGGCTGTCGGGCAGCGACTCCATGTAGGGCACCGGCCGGTGGGTCGTCTCGTCGCGGGCCATGCCGACGAAGCCCATCTGCGAGTCCGGGATCAGGTTCAGCGCGGCCTCGGCCATCCCCAGCCCGGCCCGCAGCACGGGGACGAGCACCGGCGGGACGGCGAGCCGGTGGCCGACCGTCCGCGAGACCGGGGTGTGGATCCGCTCCTCGGCCAGCGGCGCCGAGCGGGTGGCCTCGTAGACCAGCATCAGGGTGAGCTCGCGCAACGCCGCCCGGAAGGTCGCGTTGTCGGTGCGGGCGTCCCGCATGGTGCTGAGCCGGGCCCGCGCGAGCGGGTGGGCGACGACGATCGTGTCCACGGCCGCACAGCCTACGGCGGCCGGGCCGCGCGGAGATCCCCCGTGAGGAGGCGCCCGGCCCACCGATCCGGTGCCGTCGCCCCGCCGGGCCGTGGGACCCGACGGCCGGACGCGCTCCGTGTCCTGCGACGATGCCGTCCCGTGACCGGACGGACACCGGGACGTCATCCCCGGACGTTGACACGGATGCGTGTCACGGTTCACGAAGCGTGAGAAGCACGCGCTCACCGACGAGTGACGCCGGGACCGGCCGGATGCATCTCCTCGTCCTCCCGGGTGAGGCCGCGGACACCCTCGCAGACCTTGCGTGACAGCCGATCCCGGAGCGGAACCGTGATCACCAACGGTTGCCGGTCGGACACGGCCGGTTCCCCGGATCGCGTGATCGACCGCGTGGAGTGCCGCGATCAGCACGCGCGGTCGCCGATCTCGCGATTCACCTGACCCGAACGGGTGGTATGGCCGAAACGGTGTCACATCGAGGGCACCGCCGACGCTGTACTAGACGACAAGGAGGTGATCCGATGCCGGAGAACACGACTTCCGAGGAGCAGACGTTGATCGCTGCTGCGGAGAAGCTCACGCAGTGCGACGGATACGTTGTTCTGGCGGTGGACCCACAGACCGGGGAGGTGGACGCGCACGGCCCGTTCGACGGGATGACGGCGACCGTCAAGGCCGACCAGCTGCGACGCGACTTCGACCGGGGTGGACTCGAGGACGTGTCCATCGGAGTGGTCCGACTGCACTCCCAGGCCTGACCCCGCACGACCGTGATCCGCCGGGCCGGCGACACCCGAGGTGGTGGGACCGGCCGGCGGCAGGACGCGACGATAGGCTCGCCCCGTGGCAAGCGACATCGTCCCGATCCGGCTCGCTCTCACCCGGGGCGACGTGGTCACCCTGTGGGCTCCCCCCTGGCGCGAGGACGGCGAGGAGTGGGAAGCCTTCCTCGGCGACGACGAGCACGTGTTCGTCTTCGACGAGGTGGCCGGTCTCGCCGCGTTCGTGCGGACCGCACCCGAGCACGACCTGGCCGACCACCCCGCGTGGTCCGCGGTCCCCGGGCTCGCGGTCGCCGAGCTGACCCCCGACGCCGTCCACCGGTACGACCTGGTCGGTCTGCCGGAGCTGGCCGCCGCCGACCCGGACGCGCTGACCGTGCAGGAGCTGCACGAGACCGTCTCGATCGTCCGGTCGCTGGCCGACGTCTGCGACCTCTCCGCCGTGATCGCCGCGCTCGACGGCGAGCCCACGTTCGCGCTGCTGCGCGAGGGCGAGCAGGCCTTCGCCGGACGTGACGGCGCCAAGCGCTGGACCGCGCTGTCCGAGGCGATCGCGACGCACTGGGACGGGATCGTCGACACCGTCGACGACCTCGTCGCCACACCGGACCTCGACGCCGGGGCGCTGGACAAGGCGCGCGCCGAGGAACAGGAGCTGCGCGACCGTCTCGCCGAACAGCCCCTCGACGACGACGAGGCCCTCGAGGCCGCCGCGCTCGCCGCGAGCACCGAGGACGCCGACACCGCCGCGGAGGAGCCGAACGGCTTCTGGGCCGAGGTCGGCATCGACCCGATCCGCATCGAGGTCGGCGACCGCTCCGTGGTCAGCCTGCGCTGCTACCTCGACGACAAGCCGGTCTTCCTCGGCTCCGACGGCCGGATCGACGTGTTCGGCTCCGAGCGTGCGCTGTTCCGGGCGCTGGCCGACCGGGAGCACCCCGCCGTCGCCGGGACCGACCTGACCGCGGCCGTCACCTTCGCCGAGGTGCTCGACGCGGCCGCCGTCGGCGAGCTCGACGGCGGCGTCGAGGACATGAACACCTACGTGCTGACCGGGATCGGCCCCGACCTCGCCGAGGGCGTGCTCGACCTGGACCCGGTCCAGCTCGACCTGGCCTCGGAGCTGCTGACCGACGTCGGCGAGTGGGCCGGGGACCCCGAGCCCGCCGAGGTCCTCGCCGAGTCCAACAGCCTCGGCTGGCTCGTGTCGTTCGTCGTGCGGCCGGACCCGACGCGGATGGCGCCCAGCCCGCCGTTCACCCAGGAGGCGCAGTCCTGGGGCGAGCTCGTCGCCGGGCTCGAGGCCCGGCTGCGGGAGCACTAGCCCGATCGGCCCCGCAAGGGGCCTGCCCAGGGCCGGAAGAACCGGAGCGCCGGGGCGTTCCGGGATGCCCCAGCTCTGACATTCGATCGGATATTGTCAGCGTCGGGGACTTGTGATTCGCTTATGTCGTCAGCAGTCATCTCGACAAGGTGGTCGACGGCATGCGCGTTCCCGATCAGGTCCGCACCCGAGCCCAGGCGGCGATCCCGATGCGCCGCCAGATCCAGGCGCTGCATCTGATGCAGCGGGCCAGGAGGCTGGTGGTCGGTGACGGGCAACCACGCTTCAGCGAGTCCGACATCGCGGAGGTGTCCGACCTCGACCTGACCGAGATCGACGTCAGCAACCCGTTCCTGTGGCGTCAGCAGCAGTGGCTGCCCTACTTCCGTCGGCTGCGCGACGAGGCGCCCGTGCACTTCCGGGCCGACAGCGCGTTCGGGCCGTTCTGGTCGGTCACCCGGTACGACGACATCGTGCGGGTCGACAAGGACTTCGAGACCTTCTCCGCGGAACCGCAGATCGTCCTCGGTTCGCCGCCGGACGGTCTCGACATCGAGATGTTCATCGCGATGGACCCGCCGCGCCACGACCAGCAGCGCGCAGCCGTGCAGGGTGTCGTGGCTCCGAAGAACCTCGAGGAGATGGAGGGCCTGATCCGTTCGCGTGTGCGGGAGGTCCTCGACGGGTTGCCGGTGGGAGAGCCGTTCGACTGGGTCGACCGGGTCAGCGTGGAGCTGACCTCGCGGATGCTGGCCACCCTGCTCGACTTCCCGTACGACCAGCGCCGCAAGCTGGTGCAGTGGACGGATCTGGTGGCGACGAGCGCGTCGGCGACCGGCGGCTCCAACAACACCGACGAGATCTACCGCGGCGCCGCGGAGATGGCACGCGCCTTCAGCGAGCTGTGGCACGAGAAGGCGGCTCGTCTCGCCGACGGTGACGAGCCGGGTTACGACCTCATCACCCTCATGCAGCTCTCCGAGGACACCAAGGACCTGATCCATCGTCCGATGGAGTTCCTGGGCAACCTGGTACTGCTCGTGGTGGGCGGCAACGACACCACCCGGAACTCGATGACCGGTGGCGTGCTGGCCCTCAACCAGTTCCCCGAGCAGTTCGACCGGCTGCGGGCCGATCCGTCGCTCGTGCCGAAGCTGGTCCACGAGATCCTGCGGTGGCAGACACCGCTGGCCTACATGCGCCGGGTCGCCAGGCGCGACACCGTCCTGAACGGCCAGTTCATCCGCAAGGGCGACAAGGTCGTCATGTGGTACGCCTCGGCGAACCGGGACGAGCGGACGTTCGAGGACCCGGACTCGTTCCTCATCGACAGGCGGAACGCACGGCACCACCTTGCGTTCGGTATCGGTCCGCACCGCTGCATGGGCAGCCGGCTGGCCGAGTTGCAGTTGCGCATCCTCTGGGAGGAGCTGCTCGCACGCTTCGACGACATCGAGGTCCTCGCCGAACCGACCCGGGTGCAGTCGAACTTCGTGCGCGGCTACAGCTCGATGATGGTGCGGCTGACGCCTGCGGGTGGAGAGCGGCCCGGCGACGGCCCGTACCGCTCGGCCCTGGCCGCCGAGCGGGGGGCGGCCCCGGCTGCGGCGTCGTCCGCCTCGCCCGTCTCCGAGCCCACCCCCACCGCGACGCCGACGTCGTCGTCCCGGGTCGGGCGGGCCACCCCGCGCGGCGCCGGCCTCCTGGACCTGCAGGTCGCGTCGCGCCGCGAGGTGGCCGAAGGGGTCGTCGAGCTGACCCTCACCGACCCCACGGGCGCCGCCTTGCCGGCCTGGGCGCCCGGTGCCCACATCGACGTGGTCCTGAACCGCGGGCTGACACGGCAGTACTCCTTGTGCGGCGACCCAGCGCCGGGCTCCCCCTGGAGGGTGGCGGTGCTGCGCGAACCGCGGAGTCGCGGAGGGTCGGCGTACGTGCACGACACGCTGGATGTGGGGCACACGCTGCGTGTCCGAGGTCCCCGCAACCACTTCGCCCTCGAACCGTCACCTCGCTACCAGTTCATCGCCGGCGGCATCGGCATCACCCCCATCCGCGCCATGGTCGAGTCCGCCCGGTCCGACGGCGCCGACTGGCACCTGTTGTACGGCGGCCGGTCCCGGACGTCGATGGCCTTCCTCGACGAGCTCGACGACGACGAGCGGGTGACCGTGTGGCCCCAGGACGAGCGCGGCCTGCTCGATCTCGACTCGGTCCTGGGCACCCCGCGGACCGACACCCTCGTCTACTGCTGCGGCCCGGGCGCACTCCTCGACGCGGTCGAGGGCAGGTGCGGTACCTGGCCCCGGGACAGCCTGCATCTCGAACGGTTCGTGGCCGCGGTGGCCGACCCGACCACGGGAGGGCTGGACACGTTCGAGGTCGATTGCGCCGCCTCGGGGGTCACCGTGGACGTCGCTCGAGGCATGTCGGTCTTCGACGCGCTGGAGCAGGCCGGTGTGGCCGTGATGGGCTCCTGCATGGAGGGCATCTGCGGCACCTGCGAGGCCGACGTCGTCGAGGGCACCCCCGATCACCGCGACGCGGTGCTCTCGCGGGCCGAGCGGGAGCGGGGTGAGGTCATGATGACGTGCGTGTCACGCGCGCTGACCCGGCGACTGGTCCTGGACCTCTGAGACGGCTGCCGTCGGGGGGCCGGGACTCAGGCGAATCCGCGCACCACGTGCCTGACCCGGTCCACGGCCTGGTCGACCTCCACGGTCGGTTGCAGCAGATGGCTGAGGACGAGCCGGACCACGGTGTCGACCATGGCCTCGGGGGCGGCCGCACCGAGCTGGGCGCCGAGGGCCTGCACGGCGTTGCCGAGCACGACGTCCGGATGCACGGCGACCAGCTCCAGGAGACCGTGGTCGTGGCCGGGACGCAGGACCGCGGCGAGGACCGCGTTCTCCCGACCGTGGTCGAGTGCGTGGCGCGCCGCCGCGGCGATCCCGTCCTCCAGCGAGTCGGGATGGGCCGCCACTCCCTCCTGCACCCGCGCCAGGAACCGTTCGACCTCACGGTCCACCACGGCGCGGCCGAGTTCGGCCTTGGTACCGACCTCCTTGTGCAGGCTCTGCCGCGGCACTCCGGAGCGCTGGGCGACCTTGGTGATGCTGAGCCGGTCCCAGCCCTCCTCGGTGATCAGCTCGACCGAGGCGTCCAGCACCCTCTCGAGCCGCAACGCGCGCAGTTCGGTGTAGAAGGCAGGAGCACTCATGCGACGAGCGTAGGACAGCAGTGACACGCGGCTCCGCGCCCTCGCGTCGGCCCGGACACCGGTGCGGGGACCGCCGGGCCCACCACGGTCGTGTCGATCGGGACGAGGAGCGTCGGCTTGGCCGGCACGACTAGCGCGACAGGGCCTCGTACCCGGGCTTGATGACGTCCTCGATGAGCGCCAGGCGCTCGTCGAACCCGATGAACGCCGACTTCATCGCATTGACGGTGAACCAGCGCAGGGTGTCCCAGCCGTAGCCGAAGGTCTCGGCCAGGTCGTACATCTCGCTGGTCATGGTGCAGCCGGACATCAGCCGGTTGTCGGTGTTGACCGTGACCCGGAACCGCAGGTCGGTGAGCAGCCCGATGGGATGCTCGGCCAGCGACGACGCGGCGCCGGTGTGCACGTTCGAGGTCGGGCACATCTCCAGCGGGACGCGGCTGTCGCGGACCCAGGCGGCGAGGCGGCCCAGGTGCGGGCCGTCGTCGGTGACGGTGATGTCGTCGACGATCCGGACGCCGTGTCCGAGCCGGTCGGCGCCGCACCACTGCACGGCCTCCCAGATCGACGGCAGCCCGAACGCCTCACCGGCGTGGATGGTGACGTGGGCGTTCTGCTGACGGACGTACTCGAACGCGTCGAGGTGGCGGGTGGGCGGGAACCCCTTCTCGGCGCCGGCGATGTCGAACCCGACCACGCCGGAGTCGCGGTGGCGCACGGCCAGCTCGGCGATCTCCCGGGACCGGGCGGCGTGCCGCATCGCGGTGAGCAGGGTGCCGACCCGGACGGTGTTCCCGGCCGCCGCGGCGCGGGCGGTGCCGATCCGGAACCCGTCGAGGACGGCCGCGATGACGGCGTCGAGGTCCAGACCGCCCTCGACGTGCAGCTCGGGGGCGAAACGCACCTCGGCGTAGACGACACCGTCGGCGGCCAGGTCCTCGGCGGCCTCGGCCGCGACCCGGGTCAGCGCCTCCCGGGTCTGCAGCACGGCGACGGTGTGCCCGAAGGTCTCGAGGTAGCGGACCAGCGAGCCGGAGTGGGCGGCACCGAGGAACCAGGCCGCGAGCTCGCCGGGGTCGGTGGTGGGGAGCTTGTCGTAGCCGTACTCGCGGGCCAGGTCGACGACGGTCCCGACCCGCAGGCCGCCGTCGAGGTGGTCGTGCAGGAGCACCTTGGGGGCGCGGCGGACGGTGTCGCGGGTGACCGGGACGGGAGCGGTGGGATCTGCCACCCGGGCACGGTACCGAGCGGCGTGGCGCGCGACGACCGGCGCCCGGACCTGCCATGATCGACCCGATCCGGGCGCGGAGACATGCCCCGGACGGCCGAGCGCAACACCGTCCGTCGACCCTCGTACGGCGGTCGCTACCCTCTGGGCACTCCCCACTTGGCTCAGAGGAAGCGCAGCAGGTGCCATGAGCGACACTTCGAACCTCTCGTTCGACCGGATGCGCGGCATGCTCATGCGAGCGGCCGAGATCCGTGACAGCGAACAGCAGCAGATCTTCGACTCCCTCGACGAGATCCACGCCCGGCTGGCGGCCCTGGACGCCATCGGCACCGTGCGCAAGAAGCTCACCGAACTCCCCGACCGGACCGAGCTGAACGTCCTGGCCGAGCGCCTCGACGAGACCGTGTCCAAGCTGGACAACACCGAGATCGTGCTCGGCGCGATCACCCGGGCCATCGAGTCCCTGCCGGACAAGCTGGCCAAGCCGATCGCCCAGCTCGACGGGCGGCTCGACGGCATGGGCGGGCGCCTCGAGGGCGTCTCGGGCCGGATGGACGGCCTGGACGACCGCCTGGGCGGCCTGCACAAGCGCCTCGACGACCTCGACAACCGCCTCGACCGGCACGAGATGCGGCTCGACGCGATGCCGAACGCCGTCGCCTCCCCGATCAAGGAGCGGGTCGACGGCGTCGAGCGTCAGGTGCGCGAGCAGCTCGACGCGGCCGTGCACTCCTTCGAGGAGACCGGCGAGGGCCTGCGCAATCTGCTGGGCGACACCTCGGTGGGCCTGCACCGCCGCCTGGAGGACCTGGCCCAGCGCCCGGCCGTCGACCCGGCCCCGGCGTTCGACGCCCTCACCGAGCGGCTGGAGGCCCTCTCCGCCCGCCTGGAGGAGGTCGGCACCCGGCTCGACTCGGTCGAGTCCGGTCTCGACGGCAAGCTGACCGACCTGGACGGGTCGGTCAAGGAGCGGGTCGGCAAGCTCGGCGGGTCCCTGAAGGACCGCCTCGGCGAGCTCGACGGCTCGGTCACCGAGCGGCTGTCGTCGCTGTCGGAGGCCGTGGACGGCCGGTTCGACGCGCTCGGCGAGAGCGTCGACGGCCGCCTCGACAAGCTGACCGGCGACGTCGACGGCCGCCTCGACAAGCTGACCGGGGAGGTCGACACCCGCCTCGAGAAGCTCGCCGGCGACGTGGACAAGCTCTCGACGGGCGTCGACGACCGGCTCGCCGGCCTCGACACCGTGCTGCGCGACCGTCCGGACACCGGCTCGGTCAGCGACCTGGTCACCAAGGCCAACGCCGAGTCCGAGCGCCGCAACGCCAGCCAGCTCGACGAGGCCATGGCGACGTTCGCGGAGCTGATCATGGGCCGGGGTGGGCAGTACGCCCAGCAGGCCCCGCCGCCCCCGCCCCGCCCGGCCCAGCGCCGCGGGCGGGCCAAGGTCGCGGTGAAGAGCCAGAACGGTGCCTCCGCCGCCGACCTGGTCGGCGACGACCCGGACGACTGAGCCGCCGGTTCTCCTGACGGACGCCGCGCCCCGCACGCCGGGGGCGCGGCGTTCGTGCGTTCCGGGCCCGTGCACCGGCCGGTGACAACCGGCCGCGACGGTCCCATCGTCTCCGCACCGCTGCCGGTGGACGGAGGTCGTCGTGGATCCTGCCCTCAGCTCCGCCCCAACCGCGCCCCGCACGCCCCGGCGGGGGTGCCCCCAGGGGAACTCTCGTAGCGCTCTAAGCCACGAAGGTTCCCCTGGGGGCACCCCGCGGGGGCGACGCAGGAGGGTCAGCGGCGGGCGAGGCGGCGGAAGACGGCGTCGAGCTCGGACACCTTCAGCACCCGCATCCCGGCGACGGCCAGCGGCAGCGCGATCAGCGCGCCCCCGACCAGCAGGGTCCAGGCGCGAGCCACGTCCGGCCAGTCCGCCAGCACCGGGCCCAGCAGCCGGGTGAGACCCCAGGCGACGGCGGCGGCGACCGCGGAGGCGGACGCGACCTTGGCCAGGCACACCAGGACCTCGCCGGAGCGGGCCCGCCCGAGGCGGCGGCGCAGCAGCCACTGCCCGAGCACCGCGCCCCCGACGAACGAGACCCCGTTCGCCGCGGCGAGGCCGAGCACGACCTGCTCCGGCGGGAGCAGCAGCGGGCACGCCAGCAACAGCGGGATCTTGACCCCCACCATGCCGACCTGGATCAGCGTCGGGGTGCGGGAGTCGGTCATCGCGTAGAACACGCGCATCTGCAGCATCGTGACCGCGTAGGGCAGCAGCCCGAACGCCGACCAGGCGACGGCCTGACCGAGGCGCTCGGCCCCGGTCCCGCTGCCCGCCCCGACGGAGAACAGCGCGGTGCCCAGGGACGGGCCGAACGCCGTCATGACGGCCGCGATCGGGACGAGCCCGACGGTGGACAGGCGCGCGCCGAGCGAGAGGTCGGTGACGACCTGGTCGACGTCGCCCTTGGCCGCGGCGCGGCTCATCCGCGGCATCAGTGCGGTCAGCAGCGACACCCCGAGCACCCCGTACGGGACCTGGAGCAGCAGCCACGCGTTCATGTAGGTCGCGACCGACCCCTCGGACGCCGACGCGGCGACCCGGGTGGTGACGATGTAGCCGGCCTGCCCGACCAGCACGTAGGCCACGATCCACAGCGCCATCCCGCCGGCCAGCGACAGCCGCGGGTCCCAGCCCCACACCGGGCGGTAGCGGAACCCGATGCTGCGCATGAACGGGATGAGCACCAGTGCCTGGACGACGATGCCGAGCGTCGTCCCGACACCCAGCACCAGCAGCTTCGGGTCACCCATCCGGACCGGGTCGACCGAGATCTCCCCCGGCACGAGCACGTAGACGACGAGCACACCCAGCAGGACCAGGTTGTTGAGCACCGGCGCCCAGGCGAACGGCCCGAACACCTGTTTCGAGTTCAGGACCGCGCCGAGCAGCGCGCCGATGCCGTAGAAGAAGATCTGCGGCAGCAGCAGCCAGGCGAACGCCGTGGCCAGGGCCGGGTTGGCCTGCCCGGTGTCCCCCGAGCCGAGGTAGAGCCTCGTCAGCAGCGGGGCGGCGGCCATCGCGATCAGGGTCGCGACCAGCAACGCGGCCCCGACGACGGTGAGCAGACGCCGGGTGAAGCGTTCGCCGCCGTCGGCGTCCTCGGCCTGGGCGCGGACCAGCACCGGGATCATCACGCTGGTCAGGACCCCGCCGAGCAGCAGCTCGTAGACGATGTTCGGCAGCGTGTTCGAGATCGTGTAGGAGTCGTTGACGACCGCGAAGCCCAGCACCGCGACCAGCGCGAGGTTCCGGACGAAGCCGGTGAGCCTGCTGACCAGGCTGGCGATCGCGATCATGCCGGAGGAGCGGACGAGCGAGCCGGTGTGCTCCGCGCCGCCGGACGGTGTGGTCCCGGCGGGGTCGTCCCCGGACGTCCCCGGGGCCGGTGCTCCGCCGTCCCCGGGCGTCTCCCCCGCCGGCGCGGTGCCGTGCGAGGGCGTCCCCGGACCCGCGGCGGCGCCGTCCGGGC
>NZ_WWFY01000270.1:0-19083 GCF_009864975.1 Pseudonocardia sp. SID8383 | reverse complement strand
CGGCCGACGCCGGTGCACCCGCCGGCGACGACGTGGCGGTGCCGGACGGGCCCGGGCCGGTCACCCGCCCGGGCCGGTCGCGGCTGGTCGCGGTCGTCCTGGCCGGGCTGGTCGCGGTCGGCGGCTGGGCCACGCTGCCCTTCCTGCCCCTGCAGACCAGCGTCGACGCGCTCTCGGCGGGTCTGCCCGCCGTCGACGACGCCACCCGGGTCGAGCAGGTCCTCGGCTCCGGCGGCGAGCTCGCCGTCGTCCTGCGCTCCACCGACGGGACGGGCGACGTCCTCACCCCCCAGGCCTGGCAGTGGATGACCACGGCCCAGCAGCAGATCGTGCGCCTGCACGGCGACGAGGCGCGGCCCGCGCTGTCGGCGCCGTCGCTGCTGTCGTTCCTCGGCCCCACCCCGGACCAGGAGCAGATCCGCGCCGGGGTCCGGCTGCTGCCGCCGTACCTCACCGGGGCCGTGCTGCGGCCCGACGGCGAGGTCGCGGTGCTGTCGTTCGGTGTCCGGCTCGACGACCTCGACCGGCTCCGCGACCTCACCGACGCGATCACCGCCGAGCTCCCCCCGGCCCCGCCCGGCTTCGTCGCCGAGGTGTCCGGGCTGCCCGCCGTCGCGGTGCAGGGCTACGAGCTCGTCTCGGCCGACCGCTACCTCGCCGGCACCGCCGGTCTGGTCGCGGCGACGCTGGTGCTCGCCCTCGGGCTGCGGCACCGCCGCGACGCGCTGCGGGCCGGGCTGGCCGCCGTGCTCGCGACCGGCGCCAACCTGTTCATCCTCTGGGCGTTCGGCATCCCGCTGAACCCGCTCACCGTCGCGCTCGGGTCGCTGACCGCCGCCGTCGGCTGCGAGTTCACCGTCATGACCTGCGACGCCGTCCGCACGCGCGACCCGCGCCTGCGGACCGCGGTGACCCTGGCCGCCCTCACCTCGGGCACCGGGTTCGCCGTGCTGGCGCTGTCCGACCTCGCCCTCATGCGCGAGTTCGGTCTGCTCCTGGCGCTGTCCGTACTGCTGTCCTACCTGGCCGCGCGGCTCGTCGTGCGGGCGTTCCCGCCCGCGCACGGCACGGCCGGGACCCCGGGCGGTGGGGGAGATCCGAGTACCCCCGCCCGGGAGAAGCTCGTTGGAGTGATGTGATGCGAGTCAAGTCCACACTGGCGTGGATCGCCGGCGCCGCCCTCGACCGGGTCCGGAACACCTGGACCGGCCGGATCGTGGCGGGCGTCCTCGTCCTGGCACTCGTCGCCGGGATCGGCGGCGGGGTCTGGTGGAGGATGCAGCAGGTCCCCGACGGCGCGGCGCTGGCCGTCGGCGACCGGGTCGTGACCGTCACCGACCTCGACGACCGGGTGCAGACCCTGCGGGCGCTCTACGGCGTCCAGCCCCCGGTCGAGGACCCGGTGAAGATGGACGGCTTCCGCCGGGACGCCGCCAAGGCCGTCGCGCTGAGCATGGTGCTGGAGGACCGGGCGACCGAGATGGGCGTCGGCATCGCCGACGCGAAGGTCCGCCAGACCCTCGACCAGTACATCACCCAGCAGCTCGGCAACGGCCCCGGCGCGCGCGACGACTTCATCAAGGTCCTCGGCAACGTCGGCACCACCGAGGACAAGGTGATGACCGAGGTCCGCCAGCAGATGGTGGTCGGCGAGCTGTTCGACCGGGTCACCAAGGACGTGACCGTCACCGACGACGACCTGCGTGCCGAGTTCCCGCGCTACGCCGAGCGGCTCGGGACCCCGGAGAAGCGCGACCTGTCCAACATCGTCGTCGCCAGCAAGGAGGCCGCCGAGAAGATCGCCGCCGACCTGCGGGGCGGCGCCGACTTCGCGACCGTCGCGCGGGCCAGCACCATCGACAACGCCACCCGCGCGAACGGCGGCGCCCTGGGCCCGATCAGCGCCGACCAGCTCCAGCCCGACTACGCGAAGGCCGCCTTCGGCGCCCCGGCCGGCCAGGTGTTCGGCCCGGTGCAGAACCAGTTCGGCTGGAACGTCGGCCGGTCCGGCGCTGTGACCCCGGGCGTCCCGGCGAACTTCGACCAGGTGAAGGACCGGCTCCGCGAGCTCGTCCTGTTCGACCGCCGGATCGCTCTCTGGGGACAGTGGATGACCGACTCACTGGGAGGAGGCGACGTCCGCTACGCCGACGACTACCGCCCCGCCGACCCGGACACCGCCCCCACCGGCGCGAGCCCGGGCCTGCCGTCGGGCACACCGCAGACGGTCCCGCCCGCGACGGGCGGTGGCGGGTGAGTCCTGCCTGGACCGTCCTGACCTTCGCGGGTCTCGGCGTCCTGCTCGCCCTGATGGGGTGGGCGGGACGCCGGCACGCGGCGGGCCTCGGCGCCGTCCCGGGGATGCCCGCCGAGCTGCAGCAGCACCGGATCGCCGTCATCCGCCGCGGCGCGACGGCCTGCCTGGTGGTCGGCGTCGCGTTCGTCGTGATCGGGGTGCTCGCACCGCTGCTGTGAGGCCGTCACGGCACCGCCGACCCGGGGAGAGCCCCGGCCGGGATCCGGCCGGGGCTCTCCCGCGCGGGTCAGCGGACGGCCGCCGCCGGGACCGGGTCGCCGTCCGGGTTCAGCGGCATCCAGGTCCCGCCGAAGGCCTCGACGCCCTGGCCGGTCACCGCACCCGGGGCCGCGTCGCCCGCGAAGCGGTGCAGGAGATGCCCGGCGTAGGTCACCACCTGCCCGCCGCCGGCCGTCGGGGTGGTGCCCAGCACGTCGGTGCGCAGCGGGTTCAGCGCCGGGTCGGCGGGGTGCGGCACGCCGTCGGCGACATAGGCCGGCCACTGCGCGAGGCAGTCACCGGTGCAGTCCCCGGCCGGGACGCGCGCGTACAGCACCCGGCCCTGCCCGTCGGCGAGCACCGCGCCGGCCGCCGAGGTGACGACGTCGACGGTCGTGTCGCCGCCGGAGAGGGTGAACCGCTCCTCGGGGGCCGCGGGCCCGGGGGACGAACAGGCGCCGAGGGTGAGGGCGGCCGCGGCGAGGAGCAGGGCGGCACGGTGGCGGGACGGGGTGGGCACGGTTCCTCCGGACGGTGGGGGTCGGTGGGGTGGGGCTCAGCGGGTGAGCAGCAGGAACAGGCAGTACGAGGTGACCAGCGCCAGCACCACGAGTGCCGGTACCAGCAGCCGCGGGTCCAGCTCGATCGTGCGGGAGCGGCGGCGCGGTCCGTCCAGCTCGGCGCGGGTCGCCTCCGGGTCGGGCGGGCCGAGGAAGTCCGAGATGCGGAAGCGGCGGTCGAAGTCGTCGGCGTCGGCGACGCCGTGCAGCAGCTCCGACGGCGGCCCGCAGGCCACGATCCGGCCGTGGCACAGGATCGCCACGGTGTCGGCCAGCTCCCGGGCCAGCGCGATGTCGTGCGTGGTGACCAGCACCGTCGCCCCCGTGCGCTCGTGCTGCTCCCGGACGGCCGCGACGAGCGTGTCCGCGTGCGCGGCGTCCAGCCCGGTCTCCAGCTCGTCCAGGACGAGCACCGGAGCCTCGACGGCGAGCGTGCGGGCGATCGCCAGCCGCTTGCGCCCGTGCGCGGGCAGCTCGGCGGGCAGCGTGTCGGCGCGGTCGTGCAGCCGCATCTCGCGCAGCCGGTGCATCGCGATCCGCTCGACCCGCTCCGGGGACAGGCCGCGGCCGTCGAGGGCGTAGGCGAGGTTGTCGTAGGCCGACAGCGAGCCGAACAGCGACGACTCGAAGACCGACGGCCCGCCGAACAGCACGCTCATGCCGCGCCGGAGTTGTCGCAGCTGCGCCTCGCCCGCCGCGTGCACGTCGACCCCGTCGACCGTGACGGTGCCCCGGCCCGGGGCGACGAGCCCGGCGAGGTGACGGACCAGGGTGGTCTTGCCCGAGCCGGACGGTCCCATCAGGACGGTGACGGTGCCGGGCGCCAGGTGCAGGCCGAGCCGGAACAGCACCGGGGTGTCGTCGATCGTCGTCGTGACGTCGGTGAAGTCGATCGCGGGTCCGCGGGGGGACGCGCCGGACACGGGTCCCGTCACCACACCAGTGGACGCCGTCGCGGCGGGCCGCTCGTCTCCCGGGGGTGGTGACTCCCTCTCCCGTAGTGGGTGTCCCGACGCGTGGAGGGGTCCGTGCGAACGGACGGGAGCTCTAGCCTGCGGCCATGGGCGAGCAGGTGCGGAGCCGGTCCACGATGCCGTGGGCACTGGTGGTGTCGGCCGCCGCGTGGATGCTGACCGCGGTGCTGCCGGCCGTCGCATGGGCGGGCCTGCGGCCCGAGTCGACGGTCGACGAGGACACCGCGAGCACGCTGGCCGGGCAGGGCGCCCCCGTCGTCGAGCTCGGGACGACGGCGCCGTACCCCGCGTGGCTGCTGCTCCTGCTCGCGGTGCTGCTCGTCGCGGCGGGCGCCGGCCTGGCGCTGCGCCGCCGCGCGGCCCGTTACCCCGCGGTCGTCCTGTCCGTTGTGTCGGTGGTGCTCCTCGCCTCGGCGGGGCGCTGGGAGACCGTCCCGGCGATGGTGCTGCTGGTGGTGGGGACCGTTCCGCTGCTGACACCCTCCGCGCTGCGACACCTGCGCTGAGCCGACCGAAGGGAGACCTCGTGGCCGTCCCGGGGTTCGACTGGTTCTCCGACCGAGTGGACTGGGTCAGCCTGGTCCGCGGTGCCTCACTGGCGTTCAGCGTGCTGGTGATCGGCGGCCTCGCCGCGCCGCTGGGCGCGCGGATCCCGGTGGTCGGCCCGGCCTGGCTGATCATCACCGCGGTCGTCGCGTTCGTGCTGGCCGGCTACCGGATCGGCGACGCCGTCGACCCACGTGTGCACGGCGCCGGCGCCGCCGTCGCCGGGTACCTGCTCGTGCTGCCGCTGGTCGTGCTCGGCACCGGGGAGCTCGACCCCACGCAGCTGGTCCTCACCCTGCTCACCGCGGTGATCATGGGCGCGATCGCCGGGCACCTCGCGGGCCGGAACCGGGACCGCCGCACCGCCTGACCGGCCCGCGTACCCGAGCGGGGGAGGAACCACCCCCCCGGGAGGGATGCCGGGTCACACAGCGTGCCGACACGATGCGGGCTGCGACGGCGGTGCCTCGCCCGGCGCCGCTGCGATCCACTCTCGAAGGGGAGAGCAGCCCGTGTTCCCAGGGACCCATGCGCGCACCCGGCCCGACCACCCGGCGGTCGTCCAGCCCGAGACCGGCCGTACCACGACCTACGCCGAGCTCGACGACCGTTCGCGCCGGATCGCCCACGTCCTGCGCGACGCCGGACTGCGCCGCGGCGACCACGTCGCGTTCGTCTCCGACAACGCCCCCGAGGTCTTCGAGATCTACTGGGCCGCGCTGCGCTCGGGCCTCTACGTCACCGGGATCAACCACCACCTGTCCCCGGACGAGGCCGCCTACATCGCCACCGACTGCGGTGCGAAGGTCCTGTTCGCGGCGGCGGCGAAGCGGGAGCTCGCCGAAGCGCTGGTGGAGCGGACCTCCGGTGTCGAGCGGCGCTTCGCCTTCGGGGGCGCGGTCGAGGGCTACGAGTCCCTCGGCGCGGCGATGGAGCTGGCCGCGGACGGGCCGCTGCCCGAGCAGCCCCGCGGTGCGGACATGCTCTACTCCTCGGGCACCACCGGCCGGCCCAAGGGCATCAAGCCCGCGCTGCCGACGATCCAGGTCGACGAGCCCGGTGACCTCTACACCGCGGTGTTCGGCCCGATGTACGAGTTCGGCGAGGACACCGTCTACTACTCCCCGTCGCCGGTCTACCACGCCGCGCCGCTGCGCTTCGGCGGCATCGTGCACGCCCTCGGCGGCACCGTCGTCATGGCGCAGAGGTTCCGGCCCGAGGACACCCTGGAGCACCTGGCGCGCTACCGGGTCACGCACGGCCAGTTCGTGCCGACGATGTTCGTGCGGATGCTCAAGCTCCCCGAGGAGATCCGTCGAGGTCACGACCTGTCGTCGCTGCGGGTGGCCGTGCACGCGGCGGCGCCGTGCCCGGTCGACGTCAAGCAGAAGATGATCGACTGGTGGGGCCCGGTCCTGCACGAGTACTACTCCTCGACCGAGGGCAACGGCGTCACCTTCATCGACTCGGCGGCCTGGGCGGAGAAGCCCGGCAGCGTGGGCAAGGCGGGCCTCGGCGTCATCCGGGTGTGCGACGACGACGGCACGGAGCTCCCGACCGGCGAGGTCGGTACCGTCTACTTCGAACGCGACGTCCCGCCGTTCGAGTACCACAACGACCCCGAGCGGACCCGCGACGCGCGCCATCCCGAGCACGAGAACTGGTCCACCACCGGCGACGTCGGCTACGTCGACGACGACGGCTACCTGTTCCTCACCGACCGCAAGGCGTTCATGATCATCTCAGGTGGGGTGAACATCTACCCGCAGGAGGTCGAGGACGTCCTCACCCTGCACCCGAAGGTCTACGACGTCGCCGTCATCGGCGTGCCCGACCCGGAGATGGGCGAGCAGGTCAAGGCCGTCGTGCAGACCCCCGAGGGCGTCGAGGGCTGCCCGGAGCTCGAGGCCGAGCTGCTGGAGTTCGTCCGCGCGCGGATCGCCCACTACAAGGCCCCGCGCAGCGTCGACTTCGCCGCCGAGCTGCCCCGCAGCGCGACCGGGAAGCTCGTCAAGGGTGAGCTGCGCGCGCAGTACGCCGAGGGCGCCCGGGTCTGACACACGCGGACGGCGGTCACCCCGTGGAGCCGCCCGTCACGCACCGTGCATCCGTAAGGAGCACGGAACCACCCCCCGGGAGCGATGTGACCCCCCTCGCTCCCGGACAGCATTGCTACCACCGACGGCGCCCGCTCCGGGTGTCCGCACCAGCACTCAACGAGGAGATCGAGATGGCCTTCTTCGCCGACAGCACCGAGGTCGACACGTACATCGGCGGTGTGTTCCGCGCGGCGAACGACCACCCCGAGTCCGGGCCGAAGATGCGCGCGGCCGGCATCAACCTGCGGGTGCTCTACACCGACCCGGACACCGAGATGTGGGTCAAGATGCACGACCCCGCCATGGAGGTCCACACCGGCGCCGACGACGACAAGGCCGACATCACCCTGATGATGCGCGCCGACACCGGTGACAAGTTCTGGCGTGGTGAGTACAACCTCGCCGTCGGGCTGGCCAAGGGTGAGGTCAAGGCCAAGGGCCCGGTCAACAAGATCCTGAAGCTGGTCCCGCTGACCAAGCCGCTGTTCCCGATGTACCGCGAGCTGGTCGCCGAGAAGGACGCCTCCGCGACCGCCTGACCTCCCCCCACCCCAGAGCAGAGGAAGGACGCCGATCCGATGGCGACCATGAAGGCGGTCGTACTCCGCGAGCCGCACAAGATCGAGGTCATGGAGGTCCCGAAGCCGGAGATCACCGACCCCGGTGACGTCCTGCTGCGGGTCGACCTCACGGCGATCTGCGGTACCGACCTGCACCCCTACGAGGGGCGCATCGTGATCGAGGACGACGTCGTCCTCGGCCACGAGTTCCTCGGCACCGTCGAGGCCGTCGGATCGGGTGTCGGCCTGATCTCCGAGGGCGACCGGGCCGTCGCGTCGTGCGTGGTCAGCTGCGGGCACTGCTACAACTGCCGACGTAACCGCCCCGGCCAGTGCTTCGGGACGATGATCTTCGGGCTCGGCGTCACCTTCGGTGGCCTGTCCGGCGGCCAGGCCGAGTACGTGATCGTTCCGAACGCGGACCGCACCCTGCGCAAGCTGCCCGAGGAGGGCAGGGGCAACGACGAGGACAAGCTCTTCGTCGGCGACATCATGGCCACCGGCTACGAGGCCGTGCGCAAGTTCATCCAGCCCGGGGACACCGTCGCCGTGGTCGGGGCCGGCCCGGTGGGACTGTGCGCCGCGATGGCGGCGAACGTGCTGGGCGCGTCCCAGACCGTCGTCGTGGACAAGGTCCCGTCCCGGCTCAAGGAGGCGGAGGCCATCGGCGCGATCCCGGTCAACGCCGACGAGACCGACCCCGCCGACGCGGTCCAGGACCTCACCGACTGGCGCGGGGCGGACGTCGTGATCGACGCCGTCGGGCACCCGTCGGCGCTGCTGTCGGCGTGCACCCTGGTGCGCTCCGGCGGCGCGATCTCGATCCCCGGTGTGTACACCGAGGACACCATCGAGCTGCCCTTCGGCGACCTGTACCTCAAGGGCGTCACCATCGCCCAGGGCGTCGCGAACATCACGAACTACATGGACGAGACGCTGGCGCTCATCGCGGCCGGCAAGCTCGACCCGAGCCGGTTCGTCTCGCACCGGATGCCGATGTCGCAGGCGACGGAGGCGTACCGGATGTTCGAGGAGCGCGAGGCCACCAAGATCGTCCTGGACCCGACCGCATGACCGCCGGGACGACGGTCCGCCACTTCCCGATGCACATCGGTGGCAAGGCCGTGGACGGAGGCGACCACCTGGAGATCCGCGACCCGCAGAACGGCGAGCTCGTCGCCACCGCGGCGTCGGGCGGGGCGGCGGCCGTCGACGCGGCCGTGGACGCGGCCCAGGCCGCCTTCGACGACGGCGGCTGGTCCCGCGCCACCCCCGCGCACCGCGCCTCGGTGATGCGGGCCATCGCGGACCGGCTCGGCGAGCGGCTCGACGAGATGGTCGAGCTGGAGATCATGGCCAACGGCGCCACCGTGCGCCAGGCCACCGGCTTCCACGTCGGCTACTGCGCCCCGCACCTCGAGTACTTCGCCGGTCTGGCGGAGCGCTACGAGTTCGAGACGCCCATGCCGCGGGCGACGTTCCCGGTGCTCGGCCAGTCGACGCTCCGCAAGGAGCCGATCGGCGTGGTCGGCGCGATCGCACCGTGGAACTTCCCGCTGCTGCTGTCGCTGTGGAAGTTCGCGCCGGCCCTGGCCGTCGGCAACTCGGTGATCCTCAAGCCGGACGAGAAGACGCCGCTGTCGGCGCTGGAGTTCGCCCGGATCGCCGAGGAGTGCGGGCTGCCGCCGGGCGTGTTCAACGTCGTCCCGGGCCCCGGCCCGGACGCGGGCGCCCGCCTGGCGTCGCACCCGGGCGTCGGCAAGATCGGTTTCACCGGGTCCACCGACGTCGGGCGCGAGATCATGCGCCTGGCCTCGGGCACGGTGAAGGCGGTGACCCTGGAGCTCGGCGGCAAGTCGCCGGCGCTGGTCCTCGACGACGCCGACCTGGACATCGCCGTCGACGGCGTGCTGTACGGCTGCATGCTCTACTCCGGCCAGGTCTGCGAGTCGATGACCCGGCTGCTGCTGCCGGACTCGCTGCACGACGAGTTCGTGGAGCGCATGGTCGCCCGGGCCTCCACCATCCAGCTCGGGGACACCCGGGACTGGGAGACCGACATGGGTCCGGTCGTCTCGGCGAAGCAGAAGGACCGCATCCTCGAGCTGATCCAGTCCGGCAAGGACGAGGGCGCCACCGCCGTCCTGGGCGGCGGAGAGGCCCACGTCGAGGGGTACGAGGGCGGCCACTGGATCCAGCCGACCATCTTCACCGGCGTCCGCAACGACATGCGGATCGCCCGCGAGGAGATCTTCGGCCCGGTGCTGTCGGTCATCCGCTACGGCTCCGAGGCCGAGGGCGTCGCCCTGGCCAACGACACCCAGTACGGGCTCGCGTCGTCGGTGTGGAGCCGCGACAACTCCCGTGCCCTGGACGTCGCCGAGAAGATCAAGGCCGGCTCGGTCTGGATCAACGACGCGCACCAGATCAACTGCGAGGTGCCCTTCGGCGGGTACAAGCAGTCCGGTGTGGGCCGCGAGCTCGGCCCGCGCGCGCTGGACCCCTACGTCGAGGAGAAGAACGTCCACCTCGACCTGTCCGGCACCCGCGACGCCCGTCCGTACGACGTGCTGCTCAGCCACGCCGAGGACTGAGGCCGGCGGTCGACCGGCCGAAGCTCGACGCCGAGCACCCTCCCGGGCCCTCCCCGGCGACCGCCCGTGCCGGGGAGGGCCCCTCCCTCTCCCGTTGGGGGTACGACGTCGCCCTCCCGGGGTGACGCCCGCTCCCCACCCGTCTCCGCACACTGTCCCCGACCGTGTGTCGCCAGCTTTCCGCCCGCGGAGCAGACCGCAGGGCTCGGAGGAGATCCGATGACCGCCACCTTCGACGCCACCGACTTCGAGTCGGAGATGTACGACCCGGACGCCGTGGACATGATCCCGGCCACCAGCGAGGGCAAGCCCGAGCACTACCCGGTCGACATCTCCACCAAGGCGTTCTGGAACCAGACCTCCGAACAGCGCGAGGAGACCTTCAAGGTCCTGCGCCGTGAGCAGCCGGTGTCCTGGCAGCGGCCCGTCGACGACGCGGTCACCCCCGACCCCGACGACCCGGGCTACTGGGCCGTGGTCAGCCACGCCGACATCGTGAAGGTCTCCCGGGACAACGACACCTACATCTCGGGCCAGGGCGTGCTGTTCGACCTGCTCCCGCCGATCTTCCTCGAGCTGACCCAGTCCTTCCTGGCGATGGACAACCCGAAGCACGACCGGCTGCGCAAGCTGGTCGCCTCGGCGTTCACGCCGAGGCAGATCGCGCTGATCGACGACAAGATCGCGCTCGCGGCGAAGGAGGTCGTCGACGGCGTCGTCGCCGAGACCTCCGGCGAGATCGACTTCGTCACCAGCGTCGCGAAGGTCCTGCCCACCCGGATCTTCTGCGACATCATGGGCATCCCGGAGCACCTGCGCGAGGCCACAGAGAAGAACGCGGCGGACATCGTCGCCTGGGCCGACGACGAGGTGCTCGCCGGCCGCCAGGCCGACGAGGTGCAGGTGCAGGCCGCGACGAACCTGCACGACATCGCCACCGAGCTGATCGAGCTCAAGACCGCCGAGCCCTCCGACGACCTGATCACCTCGCTGATCAACGCCGAGGTCGACGGGCAGAAGCTCGACGAGTTCGAGATCGGCTCGTTCTTCGTGCTCATGGCCGTCGCCGGTACCGACACCACCCGGCACACCTCGTCGTTCACCGTCCGCGCCTTCACCCAGTTCCCCGAGCAGAAGCAGTGGCTCATGGAGGACTACGACGGCCGGATCTCGGGCGCCATCGAGGAGTTCGTCCGGTACGCCTGCCCGGTGATGACCTTCCGTCGCACCGCGGTCGTCGAGACCGAGCTGGGCGGCAAGAAGATCGTCCCCGGCGACAAGGTCGTCATGTTCTACCCGTCGGGCTGCATGGACGAGAAGGTCTTCGACAACCCGGAGCAGTTCGACCTGTCGCGGGAGAACGCGAAGGCGCACACCGGGTTCGGCGGCGGCGGTGTCCACTTCTGCCTGGGCAACCAGCTCGCCAAGTCCATGCTGAAGGCGCTGTTCCGCGAGCTGCTGTTCCGCATCCCGCAGTTCGAGGTCGGTGAGCCCGAGCTGCTGGGCACCAACTTCATGCGCGGGGTGAAGCGCATGCCGTTCCGATTCTCCCTGGAGACGTGATGGGTCTTCGTATCGAGCTGGACGAGAGCAAGTGCAGCGGGCTCGGCCTCTGCGAGGCCGAGGCGCCGGAGCTGTTCGAGGTGCGTGACGACGGGTCGCTCGACATCCTCGACGCCACCCCGTCCGACGAGCACCGCGCGGCCTGCGAGGCGGCGATCGCCTCCTGCCCGACCGAGGCCCTGCGCCTCGTCGAGAGCTGACCCGCACCACCGCACCGCGGACGCCGGGGGCCGCCACCCCCGGCGTCTGCTCGTTCCCGAGGAGGACCACCGTGGAGCACCTCGTCGTCGTCGGGGCGTCGCTCGCCGGGATCCGTGCCGTCGAGTCCGCCCGCCGGGCCGGCCACACGGGCCGGATCACGCTGGTCGGCGCCGAGCGGCACCTTCCCTACGACCGCCCGCCGCTGTCCAAGGCGTTCCTCGACGACACCGGTGAGGAGCCCGCCGACCCGCGGTACCGGACCGAGGAGCACCTGCGTGACGAGCTGGGGGTGGAGCTGCGGCTCGGCAGCCCGGCCACGTCGCTGGACACCGGCGCGACGCTGGTCGGCATCGGCGACGGGTCCGAGGTCTCCTACGACGCGCTCGTCGTCGCCACCGGGGGAGCGGCCCGGATGCTGCCCGGCACGGAGCACCTGACCGGCGTGCACGCCCTGCGGACCTGGGACGACGCGCTCGCCGTGCGGTCCGCGCTGGACGCGGGCGCCCGCACCGTCGTGATCGGTGCCGGGTTCATCGGCTCGGAGGTGGCGAGCTCGGCGCGCAAGCGCGGCCTGTCCGCCACGATCGTCGAGACGCTGCCGGTCCCGCTGGTCCGCTCGGTCGGCGAGGACATGGGCACGGCCTGCGCGGATCTGCACCGCGAGCACGGCACCGACCTACGCTGCGGCGAGACGGTCGACGGGCTGGAGTCCTCCGCCGACGGCGCCGTCACCGGCGTCCGGCTGGGCTCGGGCGAGGTGGTCCCGGCGGACCTGGTGGTCGTCGGCATCGGCGTGTCCCCCTGCACGGAATGGCTGGCGGGGTCCGGCGTCGAGCTGCACGAGCGGGACCGGGGCGTCGTCGCCGACGCCACCCTGCGCGCCGCCGACGGTGTGTACGCCGCGGGCGACGTCGTGCACTTCCCGAACCACCTGTTCGACGGCGAGGTCATGCGCCTGGAGCACTGGACGACGGCCGCGGAGCAGGGCGCGCTGGCCGCGAAGAACGCGCTCGATCCGGCGAACGCCACCGAGCTCGGGACCGTGCCGTACTTCTGGTCGGACTGGTACTCCAGCCGGATCCAGTTCGTCGGCCGCCCGGCCGCCGACGAGATCCGGGTCGTGTCCTCCGAGCTGGGCGACGACCGGTTCCTCGCGCTCTACCGGCGCGGCGACCGGCTGGTCGGGACGATCACGATCGACCGACCCACCCAGATCATGAAGTACAAGCGGCTGATCTCGAAGCGCGCGAGCTGGGCCGAGGCGCTGGAGTTCGCCGGCGTCTCCTAGCCGTCGGTGCCGCCCGCCGGATCCTCGTCGGGAACGTCGAGCATCCGGCGGGCCAGGCGCTTCCAGCTCGCGAGGTGCGGGTCGGTCCGGTGGTCACGTGGGTGGATCGCGTAGGTCAACGCGACCCCGCGCATGCTGGTGAACAGCAGCTCACGGCACTCGTCGAAGTCGGAATGGCTGGACAGCACCGGCCCGAACATCGTTGCGACGACATGGGTCAGCGCGACGCCCATGCGTCGCTCGGCGGGGAACAGCTCGTTCCGGATGTCGGTGTTGGTCCGGGCGGCGGCCCACAGCTCCATCGACGCCCAGAAGTACGGCTGCGCGAAGGTGTCCCACAGCAGCTCGACCGCCCGGTCGCACCGTCCGGGCCCGGCGGTGCGGCCGTACTCCGAGGCCGGCACCCACTGCTCCATGTCGGCGATCTGCTCGACGACCAGGTACTGCGCGGCGGCGATGAGCAGCGACTCGCGGCTGGGGAAGTGGTGCAGCAGCCGCCCGCGCGACACCCCGGCACGGCGTTGCACGGTGACGGTCGTGGAGTGCGCGTAGCCGTTCTCGTAGAGCTCCTCCAACGCGGCGGCGAGAATGATCGCCCGGCTGCTGGCCCGGCGCTCGCCCTGGGTGCGGCGGGGCCGGGGCGGGCGTGGTTCGTCCACGGGGGAGACCATGCGGGGCAGGCTAGCCTCCGGCCGCACAGCGGATGTCTGTACACGCTGCTCCACCCGACCCTAGGGTTCGTCACCCGAGGGGGTGACGATGATCGACGACGTACTGGTCCCGACGGCACCGGCGGTCTCGTTCCGCGCGGTCCGGATGTCCTTCGACGCCGAGCCCGTGCTCGAGGGGATCGACCTCGAGCTGCCACCCGGCCGCACGACCGTCCTGCTCGGTCCGTCCGGCGTCGGCAAGACGACGCTGGTGCGGATCCTGCTCGGGCTCTACGCGCCCGAGTCGGGCGAGACCCTGGTGGACGGTCACGCGGTCGCCGGTCTGCGCGACGCCGAGCTGGCCGGGCTGCGTCGCCGGATGGGGGTCCTGCTCGGCGGGTCCTCGGTCTACGACGCGTCGCTGTTCGCGTCGCTGACGCTGTTCGACAACGTCGCCTACCCGCTGCGGGCGGCCGGGGCGCCCGACGCCGACGCCGCGACCTGGCGGATCCTGCACGAGTTCGACCTGGCCGACCACGCCACCGCGCTGCCGTCGGCGGTGTCGGCGGGGCAGCGCCGGCGGGCCGCGCTCGCGAGGGCCCTGGTCGGCGCGCCGCAGCTGCTGGTGCTCGACGACCCCGGGCCGGCCATGGACCTGCACAACCGCGAGCAGGTCGTGCGCGCCGTGCGCCGGCGTGCCGCGGACGCGACGGCACTCGTCGTCACCCACGACCTGCACCTGGCACGGGACCTGGGTGACCGGGTCGCGCTCCTGCTCGGCGGCCGGATCGTCGCCGACGGCCCGGTCGACGAGGTGCTCGGCGGGATCACCACCGCCGCCGACCTGGACGCCCGGTTCGGCGTGCGGGCGTCGCTGCCGGTGGCCTCCGCGGCCGAGCAGGCGGCGCTCGCGCGGCGGGCCCGGCGGCAGGGGCTCGGCGAGGCGTGGCTGCTCATGGGGGTGCTGCTCGTGATGCTCGCGTTGCTGTCGCTGGCCCTCGGCTCGGGCATGGTGGCGAACCCGGCGATCTGATCCCGGCCCGGCCGTCCGGGACGGATCAGCGGACGGGGCCGGGCTCCCGGCGCCGGACCTGCTCGACGACGGCGGCGGCCGCCGGCTCGGTGACGTCGCGGTTGAACGGCAGCCTCGCCAGCGCCGCCCCCATGGCGCAGGTGTTGCTCAGCGCGGAGAAGGTGAGCCCGGCGCCGATGCCGCCCGCGAGCAGCCGCAGCTTCGGTGTGGCGAGGCGTCCGCCGAGAATCCCGGTCAGCACCAGGGACCCGGCGACGAGCCGGACCTGCCGCTCCAGGGCCCACGCGGTGCGCCCCCGCACGACCTCGTGACCTGCGGCGACCCAGGCGGCCACCCCGCCGTCGAGCACGTGGGCGCGGTCCAGCCCGGCGGCGGCCAGGTGCCTGCGGCCCTGCTCGGCCCGCACGCCGGACTGGCAGACGAGCACCAGCGGCGACGACGGGTCGTCGAGGTGGCGGGCGAGCTCGGCCGTGTGCTCGGCGAGGGTGTTCAGCGGGACGTGGTACGAGCCGCGGATGTGCTGCGCCTCGAACTCGGCGGCACTGCGCACGTCGATGACCAGCGGCTCGGACCACTCGCGCAGGGCTGCGGGGGTCACGGTGCGGGTGGTGGGCTGGGCGGTCATGGGAACCCTTTCGGAGGAGCGAGACCGCAAATATACCCCAGGGGGTACTTCTGGGACCACATGGCGGGACGCCGGTAACGCATCCCGGGGTCCGCTTCGATCTGCAGAGTGAGGTCGGGACGTGAGGCGGGTGCATGGGCAGGAACGGGCCGTACGAGCGGTACTACGCGGAGCGCGAGGCCTCCGGGCAACGCACCGTGCTGTGGCCATGGGTGCTGCTCGCACTCGTCGTGCCGTTGCTGCTGGTCCGGTCGTTCGTGGTGGCCGACGAGCCCGCCGGGGCGACGGCGACCCACCAGGCCGCGCCGGCGCCCGCACGCGAGGCCGGGCAGGGCGTCCACCGGGCCGGGACCGACATCGAGCCCGGCACCTGGGCCACGGACGGCCCGGGATCCGGCGCCGAGTGCGGCTACACGCGCACCGCGGCCGACGGTGTCGAGATCGCCAGCGCCCGGCTGCACGGCGCGGCCGCCGCACGGTTCCTGGACGGGGAGTCGGTCGTCCTCACCGGGGGCTGCACCTGGACGGCCGACTGACCGGGGTCACAGGGTTCCGGTCACCGCCTGCAGCAGCAGGCTGCTCGCCCCGACCAGGATCCACAGACCCGCGCCGAGCAGCAGCGGACGCGGACCGGCGCGACGGAGGTCGGACAGGCGCATCGACAGCCCGATCCCGGCCAGCGCCGTCGTGATCAGGAACGTGCCGATCGTGGTGATCGCCGGGTGCCAGGCCTCGGGCACCAGTCCGGCGCTGGTCAGGGCGGAGGCGACGACGAACCCGATCAGGAAGGTCGGGACGAGCTTGCGCCACGGGAGCGAGTGGGTCCGCTCGCCGGCCGCTTCGGCATCCCGCCGGGCGACCCGGGTGGCGAGCACGAGCACGATCGGGATCAGCATCAGTGTCCGGGTCAGCTTCACGATGACCGAGTAGGGCCCGGCGTCACCGCCGAAGGCGTATCCGGCGGCGACGACCGAGGACGTGTCGTTGATCGCCGTGCCCGCCCAGAGGCCGAACGCGTGCGGCGCCAGGCCCATCAGATGGCCGAGCTGGGGGAAGGTCAGCACGGCGACCACGTTGAAGGTGAAGATCGTGCCGATGGCGTAGGCGACCTGCGACTCCTTCGCCCGGATCACGGCCTGGGTCGCCGCGATGGCGGACGCCCCGCAGATCGCGGTACCGACGCCGATGAGGAGCTGGGCGTCGCCCCGCACCCCGAGCAGTCGTCCGAGTCCCCAGGCGCCGGCGAGGGCCACGGCGAGCGTGCCGAGCATGACCGGCAGTGAGGTGAGTCCGACGTGGGCGATCTGGGCCAGGGACAACGTCAGGCCGAGCACCACGATCGAGGTCTGCAGGACCGGACGGGAGGCGAAGGCCAGCCCGGGCCGGAGCCGGTCGCCGGGCCGGAGCACGGTCGCGACGAGTACCCCGAGCACGATCCCGAACACCGGCCCGCCGATCACGGGTGTCTCGGTCCCGGCCGCCGTGGCGACGGCGGCGACGAGCAGGGCGACGGCGAGTCCGGGGAGACGGTCGCGGGCCCGGTCGGTGAAGGACGCGGTGGGTGCGTCGGTGGTCGAGGAGGCACGATCGGCGGTGGGCGCCATGGTGCGGACCTTCCGGTCGACGTCAATGTACGTACATTACGCCGTGAAACGGTAGACCGCCCGTGATCACGATGTCGACGACCGGTCCGGGGAGCCCTTCCCCGGGCGTCGGGGAATCGGTGAGGATGGCCGGTATGGACCAGTTCGAGGCGGACGGCACGGTCGGGAGCGACGGGGGTGGAGGCGCCGCGTTCGCGCTGGCAGGGGCGTCGCTGCCGCTGTCGGCGCCTGCCCGGGTCTACGTGTGCGGGATCACCCCCTACGACGTCACCCATCTGGGGCACGCCTCGACGTTCGTCTGGTCCGACGTGCTGACCCGGGTCGTGCGGGCGACCGGCACGCCGACCCGGGTGGCCCGCAACGTGACCGACGTCGACGACGTCCTCACCCGTACCGCCGCCGAGCGCCGGGTCGGCTACGACGAGTTCGGCCTGCGCCAGGAGTTCTGGTTCGACCGCACCATGGCCGACCTCCAGGTGGCCCCGCCCGACCACGCCCCGCACGCGCGCCACCACGTGAAGCACGTGATCGCGCTGGCCGCGGTGCTGCTGGTCACCGGCGCCGCCTACGAGCGCGACGGCGCGGTGTACTTCCGTGGCGCCGGCGTCCCGGACGCGGCGGGCCTGGACCGCGACACCGCACTGGCCCTGTCCGCCGAGTACGGCGACGATCCCCGCGACCCGCACCGGGACGACCCGTTCGACGTGCCGCTGTGGAAGCCCGCCGACGGCGACCATCCGGCCTGGCCGAGCCCGTGGGGGCCGGGACGCCCGGGCTGGCACGCCGAGTGCGCCGCGATGGCCCTGGCGACCCTCGGTGGTGTCGTCGACGTGCTCGCGGGCGGCGCCGATCTGGCGTTCCCGCACCACGCGTACCAGTCGGCGATGGCCGCGGCCGCGACCGGCGCGGGCCTGTTCGCCCGACGTGGGTTCCGGGCCGGGATCGTGTCCGTCGACGGTGCCAAGATGGCCAAGTCCACCGGCAACCTCGTGCTGGTGCAGGACCTGCTCGCCGACACCCCGGGGGCCGCGGTGCGGCTGTTCCTGCTGGACCGGCCGTGGGCACAGCCGTGGGAGTACCGGTCCGAGGACCTCGCGCTCGCGACCGGCCGGCTGGAGGAGCTCTATGTCGCAGCGGGGCGCAAGCCCGGTTCGGCCGCCGCGGTGGACGCGGTGCGCGACGCGCTGCTCGACGACCTCGACGTGCCCCGCGCGGTGGGGACGGCGCTGGAGGCGGGCGGCGAGGCGGCCCGTGCGGTCATCCGTACCCTGGCCCTGCAGTAGCAGGAGGTGCGGTGGCCGGTCTGGGTGAGCTCGAGAGCCGTGTGATGGCGGCCCTGTGGGATGCCGGCGGCCCCCGGACCGTCCGTGCCGTCCACACGACACTCGCTGCCGAGCGGCCGCTCGCCTACACGACGGTCATGACCGTGCTGGACAACCTGCACGGCAAGGGCTGGGTGCGCCGCGAGCGCGCGGGGCGGGCCTGGGTCTACACCCCGGCGCGGGCACGCGAGGAGGCCGGCGCGGAGATGCTGCGCGACATGCTCGACTCGCTCGGCGACCCGCGCGGGGTCCTGCTGCACTTCGCCCGCGGGATGGACGAGGGGGAGTCGGAGTTCCTGCGCCGGGCCCTGTCCCGCGAGCGGGACGGCCCGTGACCGTCGCCCTCGGTCTGCTGCTGGCCGCGGTCGCCCTCGGTGTCACCGGGCCCGCCTACCTGCGGCCGACCGCGGACCCGCGGGTGCATCCGGGCCTCGCCCTGTCCGCCTGGGTGGTCACGCTGCTCGCGGCGGCGGGGTCGGCGGTCACCGCCGCCGCGGTGCTCGTGCTGCCCGACCCGTCCGTGCCCGACGGGATGCTGGGTGTCGCGGTCGTGTGCTGGCGCGCGCTGGCGCGGGGCACCGAGATCCCCTGGCTGCTGCTGGTCCGGCTCCTCGTCGGTGTCACGCTGCTGGCCCTGCTGGCCCGGGTCGCGGTCCTGTTCGCGGCGTCGCTGCGTCGGCAGCGACGGCACCTGACCGAACGGTCCGGAGCGTTGCGTGCCGTCGCCGAGGTCCGCGACGGCGTCTGGTGGATCCCGTGCGACGACCCGGTCGCGTTCTCCCTCGGCGGCGGTCGTCGGGGGATCGTCGTGGCCGCCACCGGTCTGCGCCGCCTCGGCCCCGGGGCCGTCGACGCGGTCCTCGCACACGAGCGCGCCCACGTACGGGGCCGTCACCACCTGGCGGTCGCGCTCGCCGTCGCCGCCGCGGACGCGCTGCCCCGGGTCCCG
>NZ_WWFY01000269.1:0-15705 GCF_009864975.1 Pseudonocardia sp. SID8383 | reverse complement strand
GACGGCGGGCGGCCCGCCCGTGGTGCCCGCCGGGCTGCTGCTGTTCGGGGTCGGCGCCGTCGCCGGAGTGGGCGTCGCGGGCCGGTTCGCCGACACCCGCACTCGTCCGCTGCTGCTCGTCGCGGGCGGTGCGCTGCCGGTGGGCTGGGCCGCGCTCGCGCTCGGTTCCGGACATCCGGCGGCGGTGCTCGCACTGGTCGGGCTGGTGGGTGCGCTCGGGTTCGCGGTCGGGTCGACGCTGGTCGTCCGGGCACTGACGCTCGCCCGCGAGGCGCCGACCGTCGGCGGCGCCGTCGCCACCGCGTCGCTGAACGCCGGGGCGACGGTGGGCCCGCTGCTGGGCGGTGCGGGACTCGCCGTCGCCGGGCCCACCGGTCCGGTGTGGACGGCGGCGGCGCTGGCCCTGGTCGCTTCGCCAATGCTGGCTTCGGTCGCCCGCCCGGCCGGCGTGCCGGACCCCGTCATCACTTCCGATGAACGGCCGTCCGGACGATAACGACGTGCTCCGTCCGGAGCGATCCACCGGGCGTACGGGCCGTGTCGGGCGGCCCCGAGGTCGACCGGGGAGACCGCGCGATGATCCTGCACCGCCGCGCACGCCGTTCCGTGCCCCGCCTCGTCCTGGCCGCTGTGGTGCCGGCGACGACGGCTGCCGCGCTCTGCGTCGCGTCGTTCGCGTCGGCGGCGCCGGTGATCGCCGGGCCGACGGCCCTGCGGGCGGCGGCGTCGGGGCCGAGCGCGGTGACGCGGGACTTCCCGGCGCCGGTGGTCCCTGACGGGATAGTGCCCGCCGCGCCACTGGAGTCGTTCGTCCAGGAGCCGGTGGTCTACACCTGTGAGCCGTGGGCCGACGCCGAGTTCGGGGACCCGGCACACCCGGACGACATCACCAACAAGGCCTGCCCCGAGCTGAACGCCGCGAAGGAGCAGGCGCAGCGGGAGTACCTCGAGCAGCAGCGACGGCAGAGTGGCGAGTACGTGGACCCGGCCGAGCTGGTCGCTCGCGGCCAGTACAAACCGGGCGCGGGCTACCCGGTGGGCTCGGCCGAGCGGGCGAGATGTCTGCAGAACCCTCTCGACCCGATCTGCGGGGGCTGAGCCGTGCACGCGACGCTCCTACGGTGGCTCTCACTGGTCGGGGTCCTCGTCGTACTCACGACCGGCGTGGTCACCGCGTTGGTCGTGATGCCTGCCTCGAATCCGGTCGCCGCACCGCCCGCGCCTCCCGCGGTCGCCGTGGTCGTTCCCCCACCGGTCGCCACCGCGGCGTCGGCGACGGGGGTGGACGCGGTCGAGCAGACCCCGCGCACGACGGCTCCCGCCGCGACCCCGGCGCCCGTCCCACCGTCGGCCGTGGCCGGGACGGACCTCGACGGGCTCTGGGCGCGCTGGCAGCAGCTGAACGACGTCTGCCGCGGCGAGACCGGCCCGGACAGCGACCGGGCCTGCGTCGACCGTGCCGAGGTGCAGGAACGCCATGCGCGACGCAGCGCCGACGAGTTCCTGACCGCGTGGCGGGCCGGTGACGCCACCGGGATGCGCCGGCTCAGCGCCGACGACGCCACGGAGAACGTTGGCCGCCCCCTGGTGCCGAACCTGGTCGCGTTCATCCCCGCCGAGTCGCGTGTCGAGCTGAACTACGACGTCGTCGGCTCCGGCCGGGTGTCCGCCTTCATGACGACGACTGGCGGCGGCCCCGCCCTCTATCTGGAGTGGGACATGGACTACGAGCGCGGATGGGTCGTGGCGAGCTACGCACCCGACGTGGGCTGACCACCGAGCCGCTCGTCGCCGTACACCGTCCGCGCAGCTCAACGGGCACTCATCGAACGCATGGTCGAGTAGAATCAGATGCGTGGACGAGCTCTGGAAGACCGACGACGAGGACCTTCTCGTCGCGGTCGCGGCCGTCCAGGAACGGATCAACCGCGAGTCCGCGTCCCTGGTCGCCCTCGTCGCCGAGGTCGCCACCCGCGGTCTGGCCGGGGCGAAGGGGTTCCGGGACACCGCGGACCTGCTGCGCACGGTGCAGAACGTCGGGGCGTCCACCGCCCGTGCCCGGGTCGACGCCGCCCGGAAGCTCTCGCCGCTGTTCCTGATCACCGGTGACCAGGTCGACCCCGAGCTGCCGGTGCTGGCGGAGGCGTTCGAGCAGTGCGCGGTGACCCCCGAGCACGTGCGCGTGATCATCCGGGTGCTCGCCTCGCTGCCCCCGCATCTCGGCGAGCACCGGCCGGTGCTGGAGGCCGACCTCGTCGCCCACGCCGGGACCCTGGATCCCGATGCGGTGGACACGCTCGGCAGGCGGGCCGTCGCGCTGCTGGATCCCGACGGGCCGCGTCCGCGGGAACCGAAACCGACCCGCAACCGGCTCGCGTTGCGTCCGCAAGGGTCGGGGTTCGAGGCGCGGGGCTGGCTGGACACCGAGTCCGCCGCGGTCCTGCGCAGCGCGCTGTCGCCGCTCACCGCCCCGGTCCCGCCCGACGGCGCCGGGCAGGCACGGGACGAACGCTCCACGGCCGAGCGCAACGGGGACGGTCTGGTCGAGCTGGCCCGTCGGTTGCTGGCGGTCGGGGACCTCGGCGTCGAGAACGGGCTGCCGGTGGCGCTGACCGTGACGGTGCCCCTGGAGACCCTGACCTCGGGTGCCGGGGCGGGGTTGCTCGGGTTCGGTGCGGGTGGGTTGTCCGCGGCGATCGCGGCGCAGGGCGCTCTGCGGTTGGCGTGTGATGCGCGGGTGGTGCCGATCGTGCTGGCGTCGACGGGCGAGCCGTTGTTCGTCGGCCGGGAGCAGCGGCTGGCGAACCGGGCGCAGCGTCGCGCGCTGGCCCAGCGCGACGGCGGGTGCGCGTTCCCGGGGTGCGAGGCGCCGCCGCAGTGGTGCGTGGCCCACCACGTCCGGCACTGGGCCCACGGTGGATGCACCGACCTGACGAACCTGGTGCTGCTGTGTCCGCACCACCATCGCATGATCCACATCGGGGACTGGGCGGTCGAGATCGACGGCGGGTTCCCGGTGTTCCATCCACCGCCCTGGGTGCCGGGCGGGCCCCGGCGCAACCCGCTCCACCGGCCCGACCTGCCCGTCCCACGAACCCCTCGGCACAGTGCTCCGGTGCTGCTCGACGCCGTCCTGGCCTCGTCGTGAGTGGCCTACGCGCGCGCCGCGGTCACAGCGACTCCCACTCCAGCTCCGGGCCGGGCGGCCGCTCCCACCCGCCCAGTCGCAGCACCGCGTCGACGACGTCGCCGGTGAACCCCCACACCACGTCGTCGCCCACCCGGAACCCGGGGCCCCGCCAGACCCCGCCGCCGGCCCGGAGCCGGAACCGGTGCGCCGAGCCGGCCAGCACCGCCGGCGGCACGTGCAGCACCGCCTCGGTCTCGGCCGGGTCGACCGCGTGCAGCCGGGTCGGCGTCCGCCAGTGCCCGAGCACCGCGGTCACGTGGAACCCGGTCAGCAGGATCAGACGCGGCAGCATCGCGACGACGTCCACACCGGACGGGTCCAGCCCGGTCTCCTCGGTAGCCTCCCGCAGCGCCGTCGCGGCCGGGTCGGCGTCGCCCGGGTCCGCGCGGCCCCCGGGGGAAGGAGATCCCCCCCCCGGAGTGGCGCAGCCGCCGGGCCCCACCGCTGCAGGACGACCTCCGGGCCGTCCGGGCCCTGCCCGAGCAGCACCAGCACGGCCGACTGCCGTGGCCCGACGTGGTCGGCCGGCAGGTCGTTCGTGCTGATGTCGCGCGGCCCGGCGTGCTCCAGCCCGCGCAGCAGCGGACCCATCCAGTCCGGGGCCAGTCCGGGGCCCGGCCGGGGTCGGGCCGGGCGGCGTCGAGCCGGCGCCGGGCCGCGGCCACGTCACACGTACGGCCGGGTGATCATCTCCAGATAGTGGCCGGCCGGGTCGAGGAAGTACACCCCGCGCCCGCCGTGACCGTGGTTGATCTCCCCGGGACGCGTGCGCTGCGGGTCGGCCCAGTGCTCCGTCCCATCCTCGACGAGCCGGGCGTACGCGCGGTCGAACAACGCGTCGTCGACGAGGAACGCGTAGTGCTGCGGCTGGATCTCGGGCACCACGTCGAGCGGCAGGTCGGCGAACTGGACGAGGACACCGCCGTCGAGGGCGATGTTGGTGAACGGCCCCCAGGACGGCGCCTGCGCCGCCTCCAGGACGTGCCGGTAGAACGCGGCGGAGGCCACCCGGTCCCGGGTGGCGATGATCGTGTGGTTGAACGTGCAGGCCATACGGGTCTCCTGACGACAGCGGGGACCACGCGAACGACCTGCGGTAGGAGCTGCGCCCGCGGGCCCGTGCGGGACTGGCGAGAACTCCTTCCGGCTGGGCCCATCGGGGGCGCAACGCGGAGGTTATCAGCGCAGGGCCGCGTTGCCGACGTCCTGCGCGGCCCGCAGCCCCGGGCCGACCGGGACCCGGCCGGCGAACAGCTCGTCGAGCGCGGGCTCCATCGCCGTCGTCGCCGCGCCGACCTTCGGGCCGGACGGGGCCGGGGTCGTCGGGCCGTCCGCGACGAACTCCCGGGTGTCGACGCCGCGCCGGGCCCAGTAGTCGAACCAGCCCCGCTGGGCCGCCGTCACCGCGGGCAGCCCGGCGCCGCTGTCGCCCACCGGGGCGGCCCCCTCGGGAGAGCCCAGCCAGCGCAGCACCCGCAGGATCTCCGGGCGCCTCGGGCTGTCGGCGTTGCCGGCGGCCACGATGCTCGACACCACGCTGACCCGGCCCCGCGGACCCTCGACCATGGGGGCGACGCCCCACTCGAACGGGGCGCCCTCGGCGATGTTGGCCAGGTTGTAGGTGCCGCTCTGGAACAGCGCCATCCGGCCCTGCAGGAACTGGTCGCGGCTGAAGTCCGGGTTCTGGTTCGTGTCCGCCGCGGACGGCGCCACCCGCTCGGTGTTGATCATGTCCACCAGGTAGCCGAACGCCTGCTCGCCCGCGGGTGTCGCGACGTCGAAGGTCTCGTCGGGCGCCTGGAGCCGCCCGCCTGCCGAGCCGAGGAAGTCGAGATAGATCGCCTGCAGGTCCCGGGCGGCGTTGAAGCCGTACTGGCGCACGGTGCCCGGGTCGAATCCGGGCGTGCCGGCGCTGCGTCCGGCGGCGTCGCGGGTCAGCCTCCGGGCCGCGGGGAGCAGGGTGTCGCGGGCCGGGTCCGTGGGGTCCCAGCGCAGCGCGGCCGGGTCGACCCCGGCGGCGCGGACCAGGTCCTTGTTGTAGAACACGGCGATCCGGCCGTCGGTCACCACCGGGACGCCCCACAGGGTCCCGCCGCGGGTGTACTGCTCGGCGGCGGCGTCCACCCAGCCGGCGCGCTGGTCGGCGAGCGCGGCACCGACGTCGATCAGTCTCCCGGCGTCGGCGAACGCCCCGAAGTTCGAGGAGTTGACCCAGTAGATGTCGGTCGCGGTGCCGGACGCGACGTCCAGCGGCAGCGAAGTGAAGTAGTCCGAGAACGGAACCTGCACGAGCTCGACCCGGATGTCCGGGTTGGCCCGCGAGAACGCCGCGAACGAGCGCTCGTAGGCCGCCGCGACCTGAGTGTCCCACAGCCTCAGCGTCACCGTGGTGACGCCGTCGTCGTCGAAACGGGACGCCGGCGAGCACGCCGCCAGCAGCAGCACCCCGACCAGCGCCAGGGCGGCGCCCATCCGCCGTCTCACCGGAACCCCGTGATCGTGATCGAGCGGACCACGCTGCGCTGGAACACCAGGAACAGCACGATCAGCGGGACGACCGCCACCGTCGTCGCCGCCATCACGACCGGCCAGTTCCCGTTGTACTGCGTCTGCAGCCCGGCCGTCGCCACCGTCATCACCTGCCAGGTCCGGCCGGAGGTGATGACCAGCGGCCACAGGAAGTTGTTCCAGTGCGTCACCACGGTGATCACCGCCAGCGTCGTGAGGATCGGCCGGCTCACCGGCACCACGACGTGCCGCAGGATCCCGACCGTCCCGGCGCCGTCGAGCCGGGCGGCGTCGATCAGGTCCTGCGGGATGGTCCGGAAGTGCTCACGCAACAGGAAGATCGCGAACGGCGACCCGAGCACGTAGGGCAGCACCAGCGCCCAGAACGTGTTCCGCAGCCCCACCTCGGTCATCATCAGGTACAGCGGGATCACCGTCACCGCCTGCGGCACCATCAGCGTCCCCAGGTACACCCAGAACAGCGCGTCCCGGCCGGGGAACTCCAGCCGCGCGAACGCGTACGCCGCCAGCACCGAGAACAGCAGCTGCCCCACCAGGACGACGACCACCACCTGGGCGGTCACCGCGATCGGGGTCACGAAGTCGTAGTCCCGGCCGAACAGGGTCACGATGTTCTCCACCGTCGGCGGGGCCGGCGGTGACAGCACCGGCGTCGACGCGAACTGCCGGGTCGTCTTCAGCGCCGTCGTCACGCTCAGCACGAACGGCGCCAGCGTCGCCACCGCGCCCACCAGCAGCGCGACCAGCACGGCCGCGTCGACGAGCCTGCCCCGCCTCACGTGTCGAGCTCGTAGGTCGTGCGACGGCTGAACCACCGCTGCTGGGCCACGGTCACCACCACCAGGATCACGAACAACACCACCGCCATCACCGCGGCCTGCCCGACCGCGCGGTTCTCGAACGCCTCGTAGTAGATCCGCCCCGCGACGACGTCGGTGACACCCTGCGGGCCGCCGTTCGGCGTGAGGGCGTACACCGAGTCGAACACCTGGAAGCTGGAGATCACCCCGGTGACCAGCACGAAGAACAGCGTCGGGCGCAGCAGCGGCAACCGGATCCGCCACAGCAGCTGCCACGCCGAGGCCCCGTCGAGCCGGGCCGCCTCCACGATCGTGTCCGGGATGGCGCGCAGCCCGGCCAGGAAGAACAGGGCGACGTAGCCGACCTGGGTCCAGGCGGTCACCGCGGCGACCGACGGCAGCGCCAGCGCCGGGTCGGCCAGCCACTCGACGCGGATCCCGAGCAGCGCGTTGAGCGCGCCGTCGGTGGGGGACAGGATCCACCGCCACACCACGCCCAGCACCAGCGGCGCGCAGATCCACGGCAGCACGAAGACCACCCGGAACACCGTCGTCCCGGGCAGCCCGCGGTCCAGCAGCAGCGCCGCCGCCAGCCCGAGCACGGTCTGCACCGGGATGACGATGAGTACGAAGAACGCCGTCACCAGCAGGGACCGCGCGAACCGGCCGTCCGCGGCGACCGCGACGACGTTGTCCAGCCCGACGAAGGTCCGCGGCCCGACCAGATCCCACCGGAACAGCGCCAGCCCCAGCACGATCAGCACCGGGACCAGCAGGAACAGCAGCACGCCCACCAGGCTGGGGGCCAGCAGCAGGTACGCGGTGCGGGTGTCCCGCCGGGACCGGCTCACGTCCCGTGGGCGAAGCCCGCGGCCTCGCTCCCGCGGACGGGACCGGCCTGGCGGCGCAGCCGCTCCCGCACCCGCGTCAGGTCGTCGAGCAGCAGCGCGGCCAGGTCGTGACTGAACCCGTTGCGGACCACGATCCGCAGCGCCGCCAGGTCCTCCCGGTTCTCCGGGAACGTGTACGCCGGGACCAGCCACCCCGTCTCGCGCAGACCCGCCGACACGTCGAACACCGAGAACGGCTCGCCGTCGGCGACGGTGAACGCGAACACCGGCAAGTGCGAGCCGTCGGTGAGCAGCCGGAACGCGCCCGTCGCCTCGATCCGCCGGGCCAGCCCGGTCGCGATCTCCCGGCAGGTGCCCTGCACCCGGGCGTAGCCCTCGTGCCCCAGCCGCAGGAAGTTGTAGTACTGGGCGATCACCTGGCCGCCGGGGCGGGAGAAGTTCAGCGCGAACGTCGGCATGTCACCGCCGAGGTAGTTCACCCGGAACACCAGGTCCTCGGGCAGCGCGTCGGTGTCGCGCCACACCGCCCACCCGACGCCCGGGTGCACCAGGCCGTACTTGTGGCCGGAGGTGTTGATCGACGCCACCCGCGGCAGCCGGAAGTCCCACTCCAGGTCCGGGTCGCAGAACGGCGCGACCATCGCCCCGGACGCGCCGTCGACGTGCACCGGCACGTCCAGCCCGGTGCGGGACTGCAGGTCGTCGAGCGCCGCGCACAGCTGCGCGACCGGCTCGTAGCTGCCGTCGAAGGTCGACCCCAGGATCGCCACGACGCCGATGGTGTTCTCGTCGCACAGCGCGACGGCCTCGTCGACGCCCAGGTGCAGCCGGTCGCCCTCCATCGGGACCAGCCGCGGCTCCACGTCCCAGTAGTTCGCGAACTTGTCCCAGCAGATCTGGACGTTCACGCCCATCACGATGTTCGGGCGGTCCGTCGGGAGACCCGCCGCCCTCCGCCGGTGCTGCCAGCGCCGCTTGAGCGCCAGCCCGCCGAGCATGCAGGCCTCCGACGAGCCCGTCGTCGAGCAACCGATCGCGCGGCCCGGGTCGGGGGCGTGCCACAGGTCGGCGAGCATCCGCACGCACCGCTGCTCCAGGTCCGCGGTCCGCGGGTACTCGTCCTTGTCGATCATGTTCTTGTCGAAGGACTCGGCCATCAGCCGCTCGGCCTGGGGCTCCGCCCACGTCGTGACGAACGTGGCCAGGTTCAGCCGGGCGTTCCCGTCGAGCATCAGCTCGTCGTGCACCACCTGGTAGGCGATCTCCGGGTGCATCCCCGTGTCGGGGATGCGGAAGCGGGGGATGTCGACGGGCTCCGCGGCGAAGACCGGGTTGACCGGGACCGCGCGGTCGTCGCCGCGGTCCTCCGAGGGTGAGTGCGCACCGGGCATGATCCGAACCTAGAACCGGACGGCCCGGTCCGCTCAGGTTCCCAGCAGCTTCTTCTGGACCTTGCCCATCGGGTTGCGGGGCAGGCCGTCGAGGAACACGACCTCGCGCGGCCGCTTGTGCCAGGACAGCTGCCCGGCGACGTGGTCGATGAGGACCTGGGCGTCGTGGCCGTCGCCGACGACGTAGGCGACGATCCTCTGGCCGAGGTCGGGGTCGGGGACGCCGACGACGGCGACCTCGGACACGGCGGGGTGGTCGAGCAGGACGGCCTCGATCTCGCCGGACCCGATGCGGTAGCCGCCGGACTTGATCAGGTCGGTGGACTCGCGGCCGACGATGCGGTGGAACCCGCCCGCGTCGCGGACGGCGAGGTCACCGGTGCGGAACCAGCCCTCGCCGGCCCAGCACTCGTCGTTCGCGTCCGGGCGGTTCAGGTATCCGTCGAACAGCATGGGGCCGCGGACCTGCAGGCGGCCGACGGTCTCGCCGTCGTCGGGGACGGTGTCGGCGTCGGTCGGGTCGTCGGTGGCGGGGAGCAGGCGGGTCTCGGCGCCAGGGACGGGGAGTCCGACCCAGCCGGCGCGGCGTTCTCCGGAGGCGTGCGCGGACAGGGTGATCATGGTTTCGGTCATGCCGTAGCGCTCCACCGGCGCCTGCCCGGTGAGCGCGGCGATCCGGTCGAACAGCGATGCGGGCAGGGGCGCGCTGCCCGACACCAGCAGCCGGGCGCGGGACAGGGCGCGGGCGGCGTCGGGTTCGTCGACGATGCGGTTCCACACCGTCGGCACCCCGAAGTACATCGACGCCCCGACCGCGGCGTAGCGGGCGGGCTGCGGCTTCACGGTGTGCACGACGCGGGAGCCGCGGCGCAGTGATCCGAGGACGCCGAGGATCAGGCCGTGGACGTGGAACAGGGGCAGGCCGTGGGCGACGGTGTCGTCGGGGGTCCAGTCCCAGACCTCGTAGAGGGCGTCGAGGCCGTCGGCGATCGCGGCGCCGGAGAGCTGGGCGCCCTTGGGGCGTCCGGTGGTGCCGGAGGTGTAGAGCAGCATCGCGGTGGCGGCGGGGTCGACCGGGCGCGGGCCGATCGGCTGCGCCCCCGGTAGGACCACGGGGAGGTCGACGTCGTCGGGGCGTTCCCCGGCCCAGGCGGTGGCGCCGGAGTCGGTGAGGACGTGGCCGCGCTCGGCGGGCCCGGAATCCGGCGGCACGGGCACGACCGGCACGCCGGCGAGGATCGCGCCGGTGACGGCGACGACGGTGTCGATCGAGGCGGTCGCGTGCACCGCGACCGGGCCGTCGCCGGGGATGCCCGCGGCGAACCGGCCCGCCCGGTCGACGAGCTCGGCGCGCGAGAGCACGTCGTCGCCGACGGTGACGGCGCGGTCGAGGTCGTGGCTGTCGGTGAGCGAGGTGAGGAACAACGTCGTTCTCCTGGTGGTGACGGGGTCAGACCGCCATGGCGGGCAGCACGAGGGCTCCCACCAGCGCGATCGGGCCGATGACGACCATGGACAGGCCCCAGCGGGTCAGCAGCGCGGTCATGCGGGGGCGTTCCTGCTCGTCGACGGTCGTGGCGACCAGCGTCGCACCCACCGTCGAGAAGGGTGACACGTCCACGATGGACGAGCAGACCCCCAGTGCGCAGATCAGTGCCCAGCCCGGGATCCCGCCCTGCTGGACCAGCGGGATCGCCAGCGGCACCAGCGCGGCGAGGATGCCGGTGGTCGACGCGAACGCCGACACCAGCCCGCACACCGCGCAGACCACCAGGGCGGCGAGCAGCGGGACGGTGAGGCTCGCTGCGAGGTCACCCAGCAGGTCGACCGAGCCGATCTCCTGCAATACACCGACGTAGGTGATGATCCCGCCGACCAGCAGGACGGTGGACCAGTCGATCTCCTTCAGGGCGCCGCGGCCGCTGTCCGGGTCGATCAGGGTGAGCGCCGCGCCGAAGGCGAAGGCCAGCACCCCGACGTCGGGCTCGGCGCCGAGCACCGCCAGCACGACGACCGCCGCGACCAGGCCGAGCATCGCGACGACGGTGATCCAGTGCGTCACGCGGAACGGCTCGCGGGCCGGGGGCTGCTCGTCGCCGGGCACCCCGGGCCCGGCGCCGCCGCCCGTCGTGACCGGGACGCGGCTGCGGGCGGAGAACATCAGGTAGGACGCGCCCAGCAGCACCAGGTTCGCGATGATCGCGACCGCGAACAGGGTCAGCGGGTTGAGGGCGATGCCCGCCGCCGACGCCGTCCCCCAGGTGACGATCCCGAACAGCGACGTCGGCGCGAACCCGCCCGCCGACAGCCCGGTGCCGATCGCCAGCGCCATCAGCATCGGGTCCATCCCGCGCCGGTGCGCCACCGTCATCCCGATCGGCGCCATGACCAGCCCGCCCAGTGGCGAGCCCATCGCCGACACCACACCGGTGAGCAGGAAGAACGTCAGCGGCAGCGCCGCGGTCCGGTCGCCGACGACGACCAGCGCCCGGTCCACCAACCGGCCGATGGTGCCGTTGGACTTCGCGATCCCGAAGAAGAACGTCACCCCGACCAGCAGGACCAGGATGTCGACCGGGAAGCCCGCGACGATGTCGTCGAGCGGCAGGCCCGCGACGAGCAGCCCCATGCCGGCGGCGGCCGCGAACATGACGATCCCGATGTGGGACCGGCGGACCTCGGCGATCACGAAGACCGCCGCGAACACCACCAGCGTGATGACCTGCACCGCCATGCCTACCCCCGTTGGTACGCGCTTGTCGTATCGGTCCATCTGGTGGCACAGTGGTGCGCACAGTGGACCGCCCGGAGCGGACACTAGGTCGCCCGAACGGGGGAGGTCAACACCGACGATGGCTCCGACGAACAGCGTGGTGACCGCGGTCCGCGTCCTGGAGGCGGTGGGGGAGCGTCAGCCCGTCGGGCTGTCGGACCTGGCCCGGGCGGTCGCGTTGCCCAAGAGCACCGTGCAGCGCACCCTGCGCACGCTCGCCGAGGTCGGGTGGTGCGTCACCGACGACACCGCACGCTGGCGGCTCACCTACCGCGCGTTCGCCGTCGGCAACCAGGCCCGCGACGCCCGCGGCCTGCGGGCGGTGGCGGTCCCGGTGCTGCACGAGCTGCAGCTCGCGACGGGGGAGACCGTGCACCTGGCCGCCCCGGACGGCCGCGAGCTGGTCCTGCTCGAACGGCTCGACACCGCGCACCGGCTGCGCGCGTTCCTGCCGTTGGGCCACCGCATCCCGCTGCACGCCTCGGCCACCGGCCAGGCCTACCTCGCCGCCTGCACCCCGGCGGAGGTCGACGCCTACCTCGCCGGCCCGCTGGAACCCTCCACCCGGCACACCGTCGTCGACCCCGACCTGCTGCGGGCCCGGATCGCCGAGGTGCGCGAGCGCGGGTGGTCGGTCAATCCCGAGGGGCTCTCCGACGGCATCGCCGCGGTCGGCGCCCCCGTCCTCGGTCCCGACGGCCGTCCGGTCGGGGCGCTGTCGGTGTCCGGCCCCACGGTGCGCATGTCCGAGGAGGTCTTCGACGACCACGGCCGCGCCGCCGCCGACGCCGCCCGGCGCATCTCCCGCGACCTGGGGGCCCGCCCGTAGGAACGACCCGCAGGAACGACGGAGCCCGCCCCCTCGGTGAGGGGACGGGCTCCGTGTGGTGGTGGGTGCTGTGCGCGTCAGCTCTTCAGCATGCCCCGCAGAACGTACTGCAGGATGCCGCCGTTGCGGTAGTAGTCAGCCTCACCGGGGGTGTCGATGCGGACCTTCGCGTCGAACTCGACGGTCTCGCCGGAGTCCTTCGTCGCGGTCACGTGCACCGACTTCGGGGTCTTCCCGTCGTTCAGCTCGGTGATGCCGGCGATGTCGAAGGTCTCGGTGCCGTCGAGCCCGAGGCTCGTCGCCGACTCGCCGTCCGGGAACTGCAGCGGGACGACGCCCATGCCGATCAGGTTCGAACGGTGGATCCGCTCGAAGGACTCGACGATGACGGCGCGCACGCCCAGCAGCGCGGTGCCCTTGGCCGCCCAGTCACGCGAGGAGCCGGAGCCGTACTCCTTGCCGCCCAGCACGACCAACGGGGTGCCCTGCGCGGCGTAGTTCTGCGCGGCGTCGTAGATGAACGACTGCGGCGCCCCGTCCTGGGTGAAGTCGCGGGTGTAGCCACCCGAGACGTCGTCGAGGAGCTGGTTGCGCAGCCGGATGTTCGCGAACGTGCCACGGATCATCACCTCGTGGTTGCCGCGCCGCGAGCCGAAGGAGTTGTAGTCCTTCTTCTCGATGCCGTGGGAGTCCAGGTACTCCGCGGCCGGGGTGCCCGGCTTGATCGCACCGGCCGGCGAGATGTGGTCGGTGGTGACCGAGTCGCCGAGCAGCGCGAGCACGCGGGCGCCGGAGATGTCGGTGACCGGGTCCGGCTCGCCCTTCATGCCCTCGAAGTACGGGGGCTTGCGGACGTAGGTGGACTGCTGGTCCCACTCGAAGGTCCGGCCCTCGGGGGTGGGCAGCGCGCGCCAGCGGTCGTCGCCGCGGAACACGTCGGAGTAGCTCTTGGTGAACATCTCCGAGGTGATGGAGGAGTCGACGACGTCGTTGATGTCCTCGGTCGAGGGCCAGATGTCGCGCAGGAAGACGTCGTTGCCCTCGGAGTCCTGCCCCAGGGGCTGGTTCTCGAAGTCGAAGTCCATCGTCCCGGCCAGCGCGTAGGCGATGACCAGCGGCGGGGACGCCAGGTAGTTCATCTTGACGTCGGGGTTGATCCGGCCCTCGAAGTTCCGGTTGCCCGAGAGCACCGAGACGACGGTGAGGTCGTTGTCGTTGACCGCGGCCGAGATCTCCTCGGGCAGCGGGCCGGAGTTGCCGATGCAGGTGGTGCAGCCGTAGCCGACCAGGTTGTAGCCGAGCTTGTCGAGGTAGGGCCAGAGACCGGCCTTCTCGTAGTAGTCGGTGACGACCTGGCTGCCCGGGGCCATCGAGGTCTTGACCCACGGCCTGGTGGTCAGGCCCTTCTCGACGGCGTTCTTGGCCAGCAGCGCCGCGCCGAGCATGACGCTGGGGTTCGAGGTGTTGGTGCAGGAGGTGATCGAGGCGATCACCACGGCGCCGTGGTCGAGCACGAACTCACCGCGCGAGTCGGACTTCACGGTGACCGGCTTGGACGGGCGGCCCTCGCAGCCGTCCGCGGCCGACATGACGACCGGCGCCGCGTCGTCGTCGGCGAAGGAGAGCGCCGGGGCGTCGCTGGCCGGGAAGGACTCGTTCGACGACTCGTCGACGCCGGCGAGCGGGCTGGGGGCCACGTCGTCGTCGGTGTAGTCGTGCACGGTCTTGCGGAACGCCGGCTTGGCGTCGGTCAGCTCGATGCGGTCCTGCGGGCGCTTCGGGCCGGCGATCGACGGGACGACCGTCGAGAGGTCGAGCTCGAGGGTCTCGGAGAAGACCGGCTCGTGGTCCGGGTCGTGCCAGAGGCCCTGCTCCTTGGCGTAGGCCTCGACCAGCGCGATCTGCTCGGCGGAGCGACCGGTGAGCTTCAGGTAGCGGACGGTCTCCTCGTCGATCGGGAAGATCGCCGCGGTCGAGCCGAACTCCGGGCTCATGTTGCCGATGGTGGCGCGGTTGGCCAGCGGCACCGCGCCGACGCCGGCGCCGTAGAACTCGACGAACTTGCCGACGACGCCCTGGCGACGCAGCATCTCGGTGATCGTGAGCACCACGTCGGTGGCGGTGACGCCGGTCGGGATCTCCCCGGTCAGCTTGAAGCCGAGCACCTGCGGGATGAGCATCGAGACCGGCTGGCCGAGCATCGCGGCCTCGGCCTCGATGCCGCCGACGCCCCAGCCCAGCACGCCGAGGCCGTTGACCATCGTGGTGTGGGAGTCGGTGCCGACCAGGGTGTCCGGGTAGGCCTGCCCGTTGCGGGGCATGACCACGCGCGCCAGGTTCTCGATGTTGACCTGGTGCACGATACCGGTACCGGGCGGGACGACCTTGAACTCGTCGAAGGCGCCCTGGCCCCAGCGCAGGAACTGGTAGCGCTCCTTGTTGCGCCCGTACTCGAACTCGATGTTCTTCTCGAACGCGTCCGCGGTGCCGAAGAAGTCGATCATGACCGAGTGGTCGATGACCAGCTCGGCGGGCGCGAGCGGGTTGACCTTGGACGGGTCGCCGCCCATCTCGGTCACGGCCTCGCGCATGGTCGCCAGGTCGACGACGCAGGGCACACCGGTGAAGTCCTGCATGATCACCCGGGCGGGGGTGAACTGGATCTCGGTGTCCGGGTCGGCCTGCGGGTCCCAGTTCGCCAGGGCGGTGATGTGGTCCGCCGTGACGTTCGCACCGTCCTCGGTGCGGAGCAGGTTCTCGAGCAGGACCTTCAGACTGAACGGCAGGCGCTTCGAGCCCTCCACCGCGGAGAGCCGGAAGATCTCGTAACCGGTGCCCCCGACGTCGAGTTGTCCTCGGGCGCCGAAGCTGTCGGTGCTGGCCACTTGGTGGTCCTCCCGTGGTGGTGGGCGGTCGCTATGTCCGGTGCGGTGAACGCACCCCGCCCCGCGGGCCGGGGGTGCTCACCTGCGTCGTGCCGGAGTCTCGCGCACCGCCGTGCCGGCAGCAGCGCGGACCCTCGTACCGCAAATAGTACGCCTGTCCTATAAGCCTGGCGAGGCGGGTGTGGCCGGGGTCGCGGCGCCGTCGCGCGGGTGGCGTCCCCCGTGCGGTGGACGGGTCCGGTGTGTCGCACGGGGTTCGGGTGACACGAGTGGCACTGTTCCCAGTCGATTCCCCGTCGATCCCGCCCGCCCCATGGAAGGACCTCCCCGTGACGCGCCAGCCGTCGGCGACCCTCGTCGTGGTGGCCGTGCTCGTCGCGGTCGCGCTGGCCTCGCCCGGGGTGGGCGCGGCCGCGACCGTCGTCGTGCCCGCCGCCGCGGTGCTCCCGGCCCAGCC
>NZ_WWFY01000029.1:0-221 GCF_009864975.1 Pseudonocardia sp. SID8383 | reverse complement strand
CAGCCAGGGCCACGGCGTCGCCGAGACCGCACCGGAGCCCGCGGGGGCGTTCGGTGCGGTCAGCCCGGAACGGGCCGAGGCCAGCTCCACCGCCGACGGCGGCACGGCGACCAGCCGCAGGGTCAGCACCACCGCGGCCGCCCCGGCGAGCCCGACCAGCACGCCCAGCACGCGGCGGGCGATCCCGGACAGCGCGACCAGCGCGGCGACGGCCGCCACCA
>NZ_WWFY01000268.1:0-207 GCF_009864975.1 Pseudonocardia sp. SID8383 | reverse complement strand
CATCCTGGTGTGGAGCACCTGGATGACCGGCATCGGCGTCCTGGTCGGGCCGATCACGCACGGCGACCCGCTGATGTCGGTGCTCGCCGGGTTCGTCCTCGCGGCGCTCGTCGCCTCCGCGGCGGCCGCGGCCAAGGCGCTGCTGCGGCTGCGCCGCCCCGTCGTCGCGGTCTGAGCCCGCCCGGCCCGTTCGCGCCGAACCGGCGG
>NZ_WWFY01000267.1:0-243 GCF_009864975.1 Pseudonocardia sp. SID8383 | reverse complement strand
GGTGGGTGCCGTGACGTGTCCCGCGGAGTCGGCCGCGGCGCGGCAGTCGGTGAGCAGCTCCCGTACGTCGTCGGTCACCGCGTGCCCGGCGCCGAGCACCCGCTCGGCGATCTCGAGCGTGGCGGCGAGCAGGCCGGCCGCGCCGCGCAGGTCGCCGGTGTCGGCACGGGCGAGCGCCAGCGCGGCCCGGGACGCGATCGTGCAGGGGTGGGTCCCGCCGAGCACCCGCGCCCGCCGGGTGAT
>NZ_WWFY01000266.1:0-247 GCF_009864975.1 Pseudonocardia sp. SID8383 | reverse complement strand
GGCCAGCGGGTAGCGGCCGTGGGCCAGCCACGCCAGCAGCGAACCGCTGGCACTGACGGTGCGGCTCGGCGCGACCGGGACGGTGACCGCCGCCGCCGCCGCGGCGAGCGCCGCCGGCTCCAGGTGTCCGGTGAGGATCCAGTCCACCCCACGCGACCGGGCGTACCCGGCGAGGGACCGGGCGAGCTCGTCGTGCCCGTCGGACACCGCCCCCGCGGCGACGACCGCGGGCCGGTCCGGGTGCGCC
>NZ_WWFY01000265.1:0-248 GCF_009864975.1 Pseudonocardia sp. SID8383 | reverse complement strand
CCGCCCCCAGCTCGGCGAGCACGTCGTTCGCGGCGAGCACCCCCGACATCGACGAGCGCTCCATCAGCCCGGCGAGGTAGGGCGTCTCCACGAAGTCACCGGCCACCCGCAGGCCGCGCGCGTCGGTCCGCACCCCCGGCCGGGTGCCCGCCGTCCCGGGCGGGAACGCGGGCGCGGTGGCCTCCAGCCGGTCGTACCGGTCGAGGACGGTCGCGTCCGCGGTCTCGGGCCACAGCTCGGCCAGCTCG
>NZ_WWFY01000264.1:0-253 GCF_009864975.1 Pseudonocardia sp. SID8383 | reverse complement strand
CGCGGAGATCCGCCGTCCCCGGTCGGTGACCGCGCCTCGCGTGTCGATCGCGCCGAGTGCGGTCAGCACCGTCCGTCCGGCGGCCAGCGGACCGGGCGGCGGGGCGTCCCACCAGCGCAGACCGCTGCCGTCGGGGGTGCCCCAGACGGCGAGGTCCAGCGCGAGCGCGGTGAGGTCGGCGGTGCGGATCTCGGGGTCCGGGGCGTCGGCGAGGACCTCGCCCTCGGGCCAGCAGCGGTAGGCGACGCCGGGC
>NZ_WWFY01000263.1:0-340 GCF_009864975.1 Pseudonocardia sp. SID8383 | reverse complement strand
GCCGACTCCACGCAGGCCGACTCCACGCACACCGACGGCACGGTTGCCTCGACCGCCACTGCGGACGCTCCCGGCGCCGACACGGCCGCGGCGGTCGGCACGGGTACGACCGGCGCAGCCCCGAGCGGCTCCGCCTCGACCGACACCTCGCCGAACGGTGCCTCTTCGAACGGCGCCTCCTCGAAGGGCTCGGCCCCGGCCGCCGCGGCACCGGTCGGTGCGGGCCCGACCGGCCGGGAGTCGACGGCCTCGGACACCGCGGCGGACCCGGCCACCCCGGTGCCGGCAGGCACCGGCTCCACCGCCCCCCACGGGGCCGGCACGGACGCAGGGGCCTCGG
>NZ_WWFY01000262.1:0-932 GCF_009864975.1 Pseudonocardia sp. SID8383 | reverse complement strand
TCGTTCGGGATCAGCGGCACGAACGCCCACGTGGTGCTCGAACAGCCGCCCGCCACGCAGCCGGCACCTCCGGACGCCGCCACCCCGGATGCCGCCGCCCCGGACGCCGCCGGCCCGGATGCCGCCGCCCCGGAGGTCGTCGCCTGGCCGGTGTCCGCCCGGACCGAGGCCGCCCTCGACGCCCAGCTCGACCGCCTGCGCACCGCCGTTCCCGGCCTGACCCCGACCGCCGTCGCGCGCACCCTCGCCACCGGACGGGCCCTGTTCGAGCACCGCGCCGTGCTGCTCGCCGGGCCCGGCGGGACCACCGAGGCCGCCCGCGGCGCCGCCGCCACCCGCGGCACCGCGTTCCTGTTCTCCGGACAGGGCGCCCAGCGCCTGGGCATGGGCCGGGAGCTGCACGCCCGGTTCCCGGTGTTCGCCGACGCGTTCGACGAGGCCGTCGCCCTGCTCGACGCCGAGCTGGGCGGCACGCTGCGCGACGTCGTGTGGGGCGAGGACCCGGAAGCCCTGGACCGCACCCGGCACACCCAGCCGGCGCTGTTCGCCCTCGAGGTGGCCCTGTACCGGCTCGTCACCTCCTGGGGGATCCGGCCCGGTCGGCTCGCGGGCCACTCGATCGGTGAGATCGCCGCCGCGCACGTCGCCGGGGTGTTCTCCCTCGCCGACGCGTGCCGCCTGGTCGCCGCCCGCGCCCGCCTGATGGACGCACTGCCCGCGGGCGGCGCGATGACCGCCGTCGAGGCCGGCGAGGACGAGGTGACCCCGCTGCTCACCGACGGCGTCGCGATCGCGGCGGTGAACGGGCCCGCGGCCGTCGTCGTGTCCGGGGCGGCCGCCGAGGTCGACGCCGTCGCCGCCGAGCTGGCCGCCCGCGGCAGGCGCACCACCGCGCTGCGGGTCAGCCACGCCTTCCACTCGCCGCTGATGGA
>NZ_WWFY01000261.1:0-877 GCF_009864975.1 Pseudonocardia sp. SID8383 | reverse complement strand
CGGCGCCCCCGGGCCCGTACCCGACGACGACACCGGGTCCCGACCCGCTCGCCACCCGCGTCGACCTCGGGCACCGGTTCGGCGAACGGACCCGGGCCCAGCCGCTCCTCCCGCCGTCGGCCCGTGGTCCCGGGTACGGCGACCGCCTCCCCGGCGGCACGGGATCCGGTGGCGGACGACCGTACGAGCCGTTCGGTCCCGGTGTCCGGACCGCCGAGGCGGCCTGGTCCGCCCGCCCCGGCGAGACCACCGGACGCGGCGGCGCCCCCGGCGGCTACGGCCCGATGGCCGGCGGCGCGGGCAGCCGCGACACCCGGGACCACCGCAACCGCTACGTCGTCCCCACCGATGAGGTGTTCGACATCGAGATCGCCGCGACCGACGCCGTCCTGGCCCCCGAGGAGCCCCACCGATGATCGACTGGAACCGCGCCACCGTCCTCACCGCCGCCGAGTTCGACGTCGCCCGGGACCTGCTCGACCTCGGTCGCAACCCCGCGGTCCTGGAGCTGCTCAGCCCGGGGTTCACCGACGTCGAGCGGGCCCGTGTCGTGCAGGGGTGTCTCGACACCCTCGCCGCGCGCGGCCTGTTCACCGGCACCGCGTTCGAGCAGCACCTGGTCGGCGACCTGCGCACGGTCGTCGCACCGGAGTTCCAGCACGACCTCGTGGTCGCACCGCCGTCGTGGCAGCGGGCGATGGTCGCGCGGCGGGCCGGGCACGCGGTGCTGGCCACCCGGATCGGCGACGACGTCGCGCTGCTCCGCGTCCCGCCCGACGACGCGTCGGCCGTCCTGGTCGAGCTGCTCGGCGAGGTCGTGCCCGGCCCCGGGGCCGGGGTGCGGATCCCCGTCGCGGTGCTGGGCGAGGCCGCCGAG
>NZ_WWFY01000260.1:0-1581 GCF_009864975.1 Pseudonocardia sp. SID8383 | reverse complement strand
GTGCCGTCGGACCAGTCCACGTGCGAGGACGGCGCGTCCACGTGCAACGTGCGCGGCACCGTCCCGTGCCGCATCGCCAGCACCATCTTGATCACACCCGCCACACCGGCGGCGGCCTGGGTGTGGCCGATGTTGGACTTCACCGACCCGAGCAGCAGCGGCCGCTGCGGGTCCCGGTCCCGCCCGTAGGTCGCGATCAGGGCCTGGGCCTCGATCGGGTCGCCGAGGGTGGTGCCGGTGCCGTGTGCCTCGACGACGTCGACGTCGCCGGTGGACAGACCGGCGTTCGCCAGCGCGCGGCGGATGACCCGCTGCTGGGACGGGCCGTTCGGCGCCGTGAGCCCGTTCGAGGCGCCGTCCTGGTTGACCGCCGACCCGCGCAGCACCGCGAGGATCTCGTGACCGTTGCGGAGTGCGTCGGACCGCCGCTCCAGGACGAGCACGCCGACGCCCTCGGACCAGGCGACGCCGTCGGCGGCGTCGGCGAAGGCCTTGGAGCGGCCGTCGGGCGCGAGTCCGCGCTGGCGGGAGAAGTCGACGAACGTGCTGGGTGTCGACATGACCGTCACGCCCCCGGCGAGGGCGAGGGTGCACTCCCCCGCCCGCAGCGCCTGCGCGGCCAGGTGCATCCCGACCAGCGACGACGAGCACGCGGTGTCGACGGTGACCGCAGGGCCCTCCAGGCCCAGGGTGTAGGACACGCGGCCGGACGCGACGCTGGGGGCGCTGCCGTTGCCGCGGAAGGCCTCGTGCTCGTCGCCGGTCAGCGTGGTGCCGTAGTCGTTGTACATGACACCGGCGAACACACCGGTGGCGCTGCCGCGCAGCCCGGTCGGGTCGATCCCGGCCCGCTCGATCGCCTCCCAGCTCGTCTCCAGCAGCAGCCGCTGCTGCGAGTCGGTGGACAGCGCCTCGCGCGGGCTCATCCCGAAGAACCCGGCGTCGAACTCGGGGGCGGTGTGCAGGAACCCGCCGGCGCGGACGTGGGTGTGCCCGGGACGGTCCGGGTCCGCGTCGAACAGGTTGGCCAGGTCCCAGCCGCGGTCGGTCGGGAACGGGCCGGTCGCGTCGGCACCGTCGCCGACGAGCCGCCACAGGTCCTCCGGGGAGCCGACACCGCCGGGGTAGCGGCACGCCATCCCGACGATCACGACGGGATCGTCGCCGGTCGCGGCCGAGGAAGCGGCGGTCCTGTCGGGGGTGCGGTCGGCGGTGTCGTCGGGGGCGTCGTCGGCACCGAGCAGCTCGTCGCGCAGGTGGCGGGCCAGCACGCCCGGCGTCGGGTAGTCGAAGACCATGGTCGCGGGCAGGCGCAGCCCGGTGGCGGCGGTGAGTCCGTTGCGCAGCTCGACCGCGGTGAGCGAGTCGAAGCCGAGGTCCTGGAACTGACGGCCGGTCTCGACCTGGCCGGGGTCGGCGTGGCCGAGGACGTGGGCGATCCGCTCGCGGACGAGGTCGAGCAGCGCCTCGTCACGGGTGGACCCGTCCAGCGCGCGGAGCCGCTCGGCGAGGTCACCGGTGGACGGCGACGCCTGGGCGGCGGCGCGCCGCGCGGGGCGCCGGATCAGGCCGCGCAGCAGC
>NZ_WWFY01000259.1:0-738 GCF_009864975.1 Pseudonocardia sp. SID8383 | reverse complement strand
GGGTCCGCCGGCCCGCCGGCCGCCTCACCGGTCCAGTCCGCATAGGACGGCTGCGGGTCCGCGGTCGCGCGCGGGGGCTCGAGCGGCAGCGGCCCGGGCGCAGGGGTGCGGCGCGCACGCCACACACCCCACAGGACCAGGACCACGAGCACGCCCGCGCCCAGCACCGCCACGAGGGGCAGGACCGGGACCGTGAACGAGCCGAGCTGCATGGGCCCGGACCTTATTGGGGTCCCGGGCCCCGCGCGGGGAACCTCAGCTGCTGCGCGTCCCCGTCGACGGCTGCGCCGCGCCCGTCCGGCCCTTGTCGCCGGTGGCCGCGCCGGAACCGTTGCGGGTCGCGCCGTTGCCCTTCTCGCCACCCTGCGACGACGGCTCGGACGCCGACGACGCACCGTTACGACCGTTCTGACCGTGGCCGGCCTGGCCGGAGCCGTTGCGGGCCCCCTCCGGACCGGGTCGCGCCGGGCCGCGCCCGGCGGCCGGGTTCGCGGTCGTCGGCGGCTCCGCGTCGGCCTTCGTGCTCTCGGCCGAGGTGCCCTTGTCCCCCGCCGGCGGCTTCTGCGAACCATCCGTTGGGGTGTCACCGGAACGGCGGACGGCGCCGACCGCGACCGTGCGCTCGGCGTCGTCGCCGGGCGTCGGACGCGGGTCCTGGCGCGGCACGGCCGACGTCTTCGGCTCCGCCTCGACCGGGCGGGAGTCCGACGCGGGCCGGAACAGCTCGGCGGGCTCGGG
>NZ_WWFY01000028.1:0-241 GCF_009864975.1 Pseudonocardia sp. SID8383 | reverse complement strand
CGCGGCGCAGCGTGCCGAGGTCGTAGCGCCCGGTCACCCAGAGCGCGGCGAGCTGCCACGGCAGGGAGAACTGGACGTCGACCAGCGGGGCCCCGCGGTCCTGCCACGGCCGGGCCACCAGCTCGTAGGCCGACCCGGCCGGCAGGTGCGCGATGATCCGCCGCACCGTGTCCATGCCGGGCCGGCGCGCGTGCAGCTGCTCGGCCGCGGCCAGCGCGGCGTGGGTGTAGCGGCAGGCCGG
>NZ_WWFY01000258.1:0-2737 GCF_009864975.1 Pseudonocardia sp. SID8383 | reverse complement strand
CGGACGCCCCGCACCGGCGGCCTCGGTGTCCTACGCCGCGCAGTGCCTGGCGCTCGGGCCGGACGCCGCGCTGATCCAGCTCGTGGACCGCCACGACGTGCCCCGGCCGGTCGCGCTCGGCGGCGGCGCGGCGGCCGTGGTGAAGGAGCAGGTGTGCCGCTACGCGCTGCGCCGGGCCCGGGGGCGGGTGGCCTGAGGTGGACCCGCTCGCCGAGTTCGACCGCCACCGCGGCCTGCTGTTCGCCGTCGCCTACGAGATCCTCGGGAGCGTCGCCGATGCCGAGGACGTGCTGCAGGACAGCTGGCTGCGCTGGTCGGCCACGGCGCACGACGAGGTGGGGAATCCGCGGGCGTACCTGGCGCGGGTGGTGTCGCGGCAGGCGCTGAACCGGCTGCGCACCGTCGCCCGGGCCCGGGAGACCTACCCCGGACCGTGGCTACCCGACCCGCTGCCGACCGGCGACGACGGCGCCGCCGACCGCGCCCTGCGCACCGATGACGTGACCGTCGCGATGCTGCTCGTGCTGGAGACCCTCGCCCCGGAGGAGCGTGCGGTGTTCGTGCTGCGGGAGGCCTTCGGCACCGGCTACGACGAGATCGCCGCCGCGACCGGGCGCCCGGTCTCCACGGTCCGGCAGATCGCGCACCGGGCGCGCGAGCACGTGCGGGCCCGCCGGCCGCGCTTCACCGTGCCCCCGGACCGGGCCCGGCGGGTGGCGGAGGCGTTCGTCGGGGCGGCGCTGGGCGGCGACGTCGCGGCGCTGACCGCGTTGCTGGCCCCCGAGGTCGTCTCGCTCGCCGACGGTGGCGGCGCGGTGTCGGCGGCCCGGCGCCCGATCCGCGGGGCGGAGAAGGTCGCCCGGTTCCTCGTCGGGCTGGCGGCGCGGCCGCTGCCGGGCGCGCTGACCGGCGCCGCGGAGTTCAACGGGCTCCCCGCGGTGGTGGTGCGCGGGCCGGACGGCGTCGACAGCGTCGTGCTCGTCGAGGTGTCCGAGGTGGACGGGGCCGACCTGGTCACCGCGGTCTACGCGGTGCGCAACCCGGAGAAGCTCGCCCACCTGTGAACACCCGGGCCCGGGGCGCAGGCCGACGGCGCCTCGGGCTCTCTCCGGCCGTCTCGCGCGCACGCTAGAGAAGCGCAGACCACCCGAGCGAGCAGGCGCGCGTAGCACCCTCTAGCCCTGTCTCGGATCGTTCCGAGAGAAGCGCAGACGAGTACATCGATCGTCGATCCGCCTCTGTACCGCTTTCTCGCACGCACACTAGACACCGTCATACGACAGCATCGACACACGAGCATGCCGTCGCATACCGCCGTCTAGAACGGTCGCGAGAGATCCGGATACGGGACGATCGACCTGATGCGCTACTCCTCTCCCGGTCGCGTCGTCGCAGCGTAGCAGCCCTGTGTCGAACGTGTGTGCGAGGGCCCGGAGTTAGCTTCGGAAGGCGGCGAGGGCGTCGGCCGTGCCCGCGAGCCCGTGCCGGCGCACCCGTCCGGCGGGCTCCCCGACGACCCGCGAGAAGGCCCGTGCGAACGCCGCCTCGGACCGGTAACCGAACCGGTGGGCCGCCTGTGCCACCGTCCCACTCCCCCCTGACAGGAACTCGGCGGCGGCGTGCATCCGCCACCGGGTCACGTAGCCCATCGCGGACTCGCCGACGAGCTCGGTGAACCGGGCGGAGAACGCCGACCGCGACATGGCCGCCGTCGCGGCGAGCGCGGCGACGGTCCAGTCCCGCTCCGGCTCGCGGTGCACCGCGGCGAGCGCGCGGCCGATCCGGTCGTCGGCGAGCGCGCCGAGCCAGCCGGTACGGGTGGCCGCGTCGGCCTGCAGCCGGCCGCGCACCGCCTGCAGGACCAGCACGTCGGCCAGCCGGGTGATCACCGCGTCACTGCCGGGGCCGCCGTGCTCGACCTCCGCGGCCAGCAGCCGCAGCGTGTCCTGCACCCGGTCCCCGATCGGCGACGGCTCGACCCGGACGAGGTCGGGCAGGCTCGCGACGAGGTCGCCCGCGGCGGGGTGGGAGAACCGGACCGCGCCGCACACCATCCGGGTCACCGGACCCTCGCCGCCGTGCCGGAGCAGGGCGTAGCGCCCGTCGAGCATCGGGTGCGGGATCGACCGGATGTCCGGGGCGGACACACCGGGCGCACTGCGCAGCGCGTGCCCGGTCCCCCGCGGCACGACGACGAGCTCGCCGGGGCGCAGCTCGCGGTCGGCTCCGTCCCCGGCCCCGTCCCGGCCGCCGGCGCCGTCGACGGTGAGCCGGCACCCGCCGGAGGTGACGACGTGGAACCAGAGGCAGCCCGGCGTCGGCGGCAGCGTCATCCCCCACGGCTCGCCGAGCTCGGAGCGGCAGTAGAAGACGCCGTCCATCCGCAGCACGTGCAGCGCCTCCCCGAGCGGGTCGGCGGCCGGGAACGGCGGCGCGGTGGACACGGTGCACAGCATGACAGTCCGTCCACAGCTCATCCCCACCTGTGGACGAATAAGCACCAGTTGTGGATCCACAGCCATTCTGCGTCCGGCCGATGGCGGTGATCGTGGACGGACACCGACGAGAGGGGTTCGACATGATCACCGTGCTGGGTGCGACCGGGAACGTGGGATCGCAGGTCGTCCGGGAGCTGACCGCGGCCGGGGTGGACGTCCGCGCCGTCGCGCGCCGCCCGGCCGTCGCCGCGCCGGGGGTGCGGCCGTGGCCCGGCGACCTGGGCGACCGGGCGTTCCTG
>NZ_WWFY01000257.1:0-957 GCF_009864975.1 Pseudonocardia sp. SID8383 | reverse complement strand
CCGAACAGGCCCGCCCGGGCCTCGCGGGCACTGGTCCAGCCGCGGTGCTCCCACTCCGGCCCGGCGAGCGAGTCCGCGGCGAGGAACACCTGGCCGTAGCCGACCCCGATCCGGCGCGCGGCCGCGACCAGCGCGGACGCCTCCATGTCGACCACCGCGCAGCCCTCGTCGCGGCGCCGCGCGACCCGCGCCGGGGTCTCCCGGAACACGGCGTCGGTGGTCCAGCACCGCCCGACGACGTGCGGCACCCCGGCGCCGTCGAGCACCCGGACCACCGCGTCGACGCCGTCCGGGTCGGCGTCGATCGTCCGCGACGGCGGCTGATAGTGGAACGACGTGCCCTCGTCGCGCAGCGCGCTGCCCAGGACGACGGCGTGCCCCAGCGTCAGCTCGTGCCGCAGCGCCCCGGCCCCGCCGACCCCGACGACGGTGCGGACGCCCAGCGCCGCGAGGTGCTCCAGGAACATCGCCGCCAGCGGCGCGCCGACGCCGGGGTGCAGCACCGCGACCGGTGTCCCGCCGGGCCCGGTCGTACGCCACACCGGGCTGCGGCCGAGCTCGCTGCGCAGCACGGTCACCGTCTCGGAGCGGGTCCCGACGTCCTCGACGACCTCGGGGAACCAGCACAGCACCGCCGCGGCCGGCATGTCCGGGCGGAGCGGGGTGATCGCCGACGCCCGGATCACGCCCTCGGCGTCCAGGTCGTCCTCGTGCAGGGGGAGGTCCATCGTCGACGATCATCCCCCGCGCACCCGGTCGGGTGGAACACCGCAGGTGGGCGGGGTGACCCTCTCGCCCGGCGTCCCGGTGACGACGGCGCGCAGTATCGTCGGCCGCGGATGCCCAGGATCCGGGCCGATCGGAGGGTGGCACAGGCATGGCCGGAGACTTCCGCGGCCCGCCCCCCGCGGGCGGGCGTCCGCCGCAGGGCGAGCCGCCGCGCGGCGGCCGTCCCGC
>NZ_WWFY01000256.1:0-989 GCF_009864975.1 Pseudonocardia sp. SID8383 | reverse complement strand
CCGCCCTCGCCGTACCCGGGCCGTTCGTGCCCGGCCCGGTCGTCGCCGGAGTCGTGGCCGGACGTGGCGGCGGCGAGCGGCCCGGCCCCGACGACCTCGTCCCGGGGCAGGTCCTCGTGGTCCGCGACGTGGTCCGGGTCGTCGTACGGGACGGCCGGGCGGACCGGCTCGTCCTCCTCCGGGGCCCGCGTGCGCCCGTACCCGGAGCCGGTGGGGCCGGGGTAGGGCGGGCCGCCGTCGATCGCGGTCCCGCCGCGGGACCCGGGGTCGCCGTACTCGCCGTAGGCGGCCCGGGTCGGGGTGACCGGCTCCTCGGACTGGCGGTGCGCGGCCCGGCCGTACGGGCCGTACCCGCCGTCGTCGGGGTCGTCGCCGCCCGGCTGCGACCCGCCGGCCGGCACGGGGGCGCCGTAGCCCTCGTAGCGCATCGGTGCGGCGTACCCGCCCCGCCCCACGGTCGGCTGCGGACCGGTCCCGCCGTACAGCTCGCCGAAGCCCTCCGGGTCGGTGGGCGTCGCCCGCTCCACCGGCCGCGACGGCCGCAGGTCCGGGTAGCCGCCCTGGTAGGAGTCCTCGGGGAACTCGTGGTCGTCGAACCCGTGCCGCGGTCGCGGCGACGGCCGGGCGCGGTCGGCGTCGGCACCGCGCGGGCCGGGGCTGGGTCGGTGCTGCGGGCCGGTCATGGCAGGACCTCCGGGGTACGGCGTCACGGTCGGCGACACGTGCTGTGTCACCTCTACCGCCGGTCGTACCCACGGCGTTAGCCCTGACGACCTACAGTCACCCGGTCCGGCGAGGTGAAATCACCGGGTGTACACCCCGGTCGGGGAATCGTGGTACCCCTTCGCCCCGACGGCGTCGGCCAGCGGGCTGCGCGGCGGCCCGCCGTCACGCACCCGCGCGACGACGGCGTCGACGTCCCAGACCGGGGTCCAGCCGAGCTCGGCGACCGCCCGGTCCGGGCAGTACACCCGGTCCACCGGCGGGAC
>NZ_WWFY01000255.1:0-1753 GCF_009864975.1 Pseudonocardia sp. SID8383 | reverse complement strand
GCTGCCCCGGCCGCTCCCGCGGCCCCTGCTGCCCCCGCGGCCCCGGGGGCGTCCGCCGCTCCCGCGGCGCCAGCCGCTCCCGCCGCTCCGTGAGCCCGTACGCGCGGCGACACCGACCGGTGTCGCCGCGCGTGGAGGAGGGGTGAAGGGAGTGCTCCTCGTCGGATCGCGTCGCGCATTCGCCCCCGACGCGCTGCAGGACCCGACGAGGAGCACTCGACGGACCAACGCGCCGGAACGGGCACGGATACCCCCCTGATGCGGTGACGACGTGGGCCCGGACACCACCATCGGTCGTCCCCGCAGGTCAGACGGGCCGTCGTCATGTCCCCGTGACAAGAAATCGGTGAGTGGTCCGGCCCGTCGAGCGCTGATCCGGGGGAACACCCGCCGTCCGTGGTGGGGCTCCGGGAGCCGGAACGGCGGGACGGAGCCCCCTCCACCCGGGACGGTGGGGGGCCGGAGCGACGCGGCCGAGCCCCACGCGTCCCGGGATCGGAGGGGCCGAGGCCGCTCCGTGGTCGCCCGCGAGAGGACCGTCCCGGCGATCGCCCAGGCCGTCCCCGGCGCTCCGCTGTGGACGTCCTGCCTCGCGACGGCGGAGGACGGGTCGGATCCGACGGTGGGCCGGAAGCGGGGCACCTGCACCGTGACTACGGGCCGTCGTGCGGGACGGGGTTCCGGCCGACGGCCGGAACCGGACCATGGCGGTACCGGACGGCCACCCGACGGCGCACCCCGACCGCACCCTGACAGCGCAGGTCACGGGCCGATTCGAGACCTGAACGGATGGTGGCCCGACCACCGAGAAGACCACGTGGACAACCCATCGCGAAGAGACCGTGGTCGGCGTCACACAGATCGGTGATCGCCGGTATCGCTCGGTGAGAGGGTGTCGGTAACCAGGAGTTCGTTTCCGACCACCGCGGTGACCTGCGACGACGCCTGGTGTTCGCCCCGGGGACCCCCCGGTTTGACGGCCCCGGACACCGTGCCGTAACTTTCTCCCTGTCAGCGAGTGAGCCGGACAGAACGGGCCCTGAGGGGTTCGGTCAACAGGCCCCGCGGACGGCGACCCCCGGTGGTTCATCGAGTTTCTCGGTGTGATTGTCTTGGTGGGTCAAGGCGATCCGTCTTCAGGATCCTGCTTCCTTGTGTGGGGGTGGGTGAGTGCGGTGCGGGTGTCTTTTGAGAACTCAACAGTGTGTCGAGCTATTTTGATTCGGTTTGGCGTTTTGTGCCAAATTGTTTGTTTGGTTGCAGCATTCGATCCCGTCGGGTGTTGTGGCCAGTTGTTTGTTGCAAGTCAGGGTTTTGTTGGAGAGTTTGATCCTGGCTCAGGACGAACGCTGGCGGCGTGCTTAACACATGCAAGTCGAGCGGTAAGGCCCTTTCGGGGGTACACGAGCGGCGAACGGGTGAGTAACACGTGGGTGACCTGCCCTCCACTCTGGGATAAGCCCGGGAAACTGGGTCTAATACCGGATAGGACCACTGATCGCATGGTTGGTGGTGGAAAGTTTTTTCGGTGGGGGATGGGCCCGCGGCCTATCAGCTTGTTGGTGGGGTGATGGCCTACCAAGGCGGTGACGGGTAGCCGGCCTGAGAGGGCGACCGGCCACACTGGGACTGAGACACGGCCCAGACTCCTACGGGAGGCAGCAGTGGGGAATATTGCGCAATGGGCGGAAGCCTGACGCAGCGACGCCGCGTGGGGGATGACGGCCTTCGGGTTGTAAACCTCTTTCGCCAG
>NZ_WWFY01000254.1:0-1217 GCF_009864975.1 Pseudonocardia sp. SID8383 | reverse complement strand
CGCCGTGGCAGGTCCGCGCCGCGGCGGGGACAGCTCACCCCGTCGCGGCGCGGCCACCGCCGGTCGTGTGCCGTCAGCCGTCGAGCCGGATCACGCCGTAGTCGTAGCCGCGGCGGCGGTAGACGACCGAGGCGCGACCGGTGTCACTGCAGGAGAATAGGTAGAAGTCGTGACCGACGAGCTCCATGCGCGAGAGCGCCTCGTCGACGGTCATCGGGGTGGCCGGGTGGGTCTTCTCGCGCACGATCCGACCGGGCCGGTACTCGGCCTCCCACTGCTCCTCCAGCCGGAGCAGCTCGTCGTCGGTCAGGGACTCGTCGTGGCTGCGCGGTGCCGGGATGGTGTCGGTGACGGGAGGGGCCGCTTCCATCAGCGCGACGGCCGAGGCGTCGGCGGCGGCGCGGGAGGCGGCCACGCGGTCGCGGCGGCTGGGCTTGCGGCGGTCGTGGGAGCGGCGCAGCCGTTCGGCGAGCTTGCCGACGGCCATGTCGAGCGCGGCGTAGAAGTCGGCGGCGGAGGCCTCGGCGCGGGCGACGGCTCCGCAGCCGCCGCGCCCGGTGATCTCGACGCGCTGGCAGGACTTCTGCTGACGGCGGTTCGGCTCGTGGAAGAGCTCCACCTCCATTCCGACGATCTTGTGGTCGTGGCGCTCCAGGCGGCTGAGCTTGTCCTGAACCAGGCCACGGAAGTGCTCCGGCACCTCGACGTTCCGGCCGGTGACGACGATCTCCACTCGAACATCCCTCGCTTCAGTCGTGCTGAACCCGGGACCCGACGACGGCCCCGGGGGGTGGGCTCGCGGTCGTTCCTCCTGATGTGGTAGCGGTCGGAGTTCAGCGGACGTTATCGGGAAATCCGCCTCCGGGACAGGTCGTTCGCCGACCCGTCGGGTGGACACCCTGGTGCCTTCGGACGCGGTGTGCGACGACCCTGTGGCACCCGGGTGACCCGCCGCGCGCGGAGCGGCGCGCTCACCTCCGGATCGCGCTTCCGGCGACCACTGTGGATGGCGGACCGGAGATCGGCAGACCGCCGTCTATGTGACCGCCGTCACAATCGACCGTCCGGTCGGCGGCGGCGGGCCGAGGCGTCGGCGAGCACCACCGCGCCCACGGCGGGCAGTCCGGACGCGGCGAGCACCGCCCCGCAGGCCCGCAGGGTCGCCCCGGAGGTCACGACGTCGTCGACCAGCAGCACCGCCTCCCCCCGGGCCGCAG
>NZ_WWFY01000253.1:0-1351 GCF_009864975.1 Pseudonocardia sp. SID8383 | reverse complement strand
TGGTGCCACCCGATACGGGCGGCGGCCGCGCCCGCCGATGCGGCGGGCGTCACGGCCGGCGCCGGGTGCCCGCAGGCGATCCCGGCCACGTCCACCGGGCCTGCCGACCGGTCGCCGTCGGGCGGCCGGTCAGCCGATCGGCTCCGGGAGCCGGTCGACCTCGTAGGTCAGGCCGATCGTGTCGCCGGTGGCCGGGTCGTGCAGCTCCACCCGCCAGGCGTCGGCGAACTGGTCGACCCCCGGCCTCATCGCGACGGTCCCCGACAGCAGGACGGTGCCGGGCACCAGCCAGCCGCGCTCGCGCAGCAGGTCGACCCAGTATCCGGGCGGGAGGAGGGCGGCCAGCGTCGCGTCCTGCACGAGCTCCTCGCTGCCGCCGTGACGGACCCACGCGCGCAGGCTGATGTCGTCGAGCCGGTCGGCGACCTCCGACAGCCGCCAGGCCTTCCGGCCCAGGACGTCGAGACCCGCGTTCTTGCTCCACGCGACGCCGTGCACCTCCAGGGCGCGGTCGGTGTGGTCGCAGGCGACGGTCAGCAGCGGGTCGGTCACGTCGTCGCCGACGACCAGGGCGCACTCCGCCTCGCCGGAGGTCCGGTCGTGCTGGGCGGGGACCCGGTCGGTCTGCGACGCCAGGTACGGCGAGACCGGGTACAGCGCCGGCACCGTGTCCGGGGCCGGCACGCCCAGCTCGGCCAGCTCGGCGACGTGCGCGGCGACCTCCTCCTGGGCGCGTCCGGCGTACCCGGCGTTGAAGACCCGGTGGACCTCCACCGAGCGGGTGCTGCCGTCGGGCAGGGCCAGTTCGAGCGTCACGGGGGACCTCCGTCAGATGTGTACCGACTCCGGCCGCCCGCGCGCCTGCCCCGGCCGCACCCCCCCACGGTCCGGCCGCGGGCGTCCGACGGGGGTAGGTGCCCGGTCAGGCCCGCAGCCGCAGCCCCTTCGGCGTCACCCGGAACCCGGCCTCGGTGAGGACCTCGGACAGCGCCGAGACCAGCGAGTCCTGCCCGTCGGCGCGTTCCACGGCGAGCGACCCGAGCCAGCCCTCGTGCACCGCCCCGGCGAGCGACTCGGCGCCGGCGCGCAGCTCGTCGCGGTCCTCGGTGAACGACAGCAGCGACTTCCCGCCCCGTTCGACGTAGAGCGCGGGCGCCCCGTCGACCAGGGTGACCAGGGCGCCGGCCTTGCGACCGGGGCGGTGCCGGGTCTCGCCGGTCGTGTCCGGCCAGGGCAGGGCCGCGCCGTAGGGCTGGGCGGGGTCGGTTGCGGCGAGCACCACCCGGGACAGCTCGCGCCACGCCTCCCGCGGCGCCTGCGGGCGGCGACCGGCGCCGTCGAACTCGCCGTG
>NZ_WWFY01000252.1:0-1426 GCF_009864975.1 Pseudonocardia sp. SID8383 | reverse complement strand
GCCGGTCATCGCCGGGCACACCGCCCGCATCTACGCCGGCGCCACCGCTGCCGGGCCGCGGGAGCTCCCCCGTCCGAAGATCCCCACCGGGAACCTGTTCAGCGCCTGAGCCCGCGGCGCGGCTCAGGCCCGGTCGAGCCGGGCCTGCAGGGCCCGGTCGGCCTTGCGTGCCATGTCCGCGACCGCGGCGCGCTCGGCGGCGGCGGCCTCGTAGTCGGCCCGCCGGTCGCGCACCACCCGGGCCGGGGTCCCGACGGCGATCGACTCCGCGGGGATGTCCCCCCGCGCGACCGCGTGCGCCCCGAGCACGCTGCCCGGGCCGATCCGGGTGCCGCGCAGCACCGAGGTCTTCACCCCGAGCCAGCAGCCCTCGCCGATCCGGACCGGCGACTTCACGATGCCCTGGTCCTTGATCGGGCGCCGGACGTCGGAGGTGCGGTGGTCGAAGTCGGTGACGTAGACCCAGTCGGCGACGAGCGTCGTCGCGCCGATCTCGACGTCGAGGTAGCAGTTGACGGTGTTGTCCCGGCCGAACACGACCTTGTCGCCGATCCGCATCGAACCCTCGTGGCAGCGCAGGGCGGTGCCGTCGCCGATGTGCACCCAGCGGCCGATCTCGAGCCGCCCGAATCCGGGTCGGGCCTCGATCGTCACGTCCCGGCCCAGGAACACCATGCCGCGCAGTACGACGTGCGGGTGCCGCAGTCGCAGCTTCGCCAGCCGCCAGTACCGCCGCAGGTACCAGGGGCTGTACGCGCGGTGGCGCAGGATCCAGCGCAGCGAGGTGAGGCTGAACAGCTTCGCCTGCTCCGGGTCGGCGTCGGGGATCGGCGGACGTCGCACCCGGCAGAGACTAGGCGTGTGCACCCCACCGGCGACGGGTACCTCCGGCGAGTACCCGTACCCCACCCGAGAGGTCCGCTTGTGAGCGAGCACCGCCAGCCCGACGACGGCACCGACGTCGGCACCGACGAGCTGACCTCCGGAGGAGGCGGCACCTCCCGCGTCGACACGGACAAGGCAGGCAACCCGCGGCCCGACGCGACGACCGACGACTCCGGGGCCACCGGGGCGGCCGCCCGCGAGGTCGAGGCGGACAACGAGGACGAGCCCACCCGCAGCGAGTGATCACCCCGGCGGGCCGGTCGTAGGCTCGCCGGTGTGCCCCGCCCCCTGATCATCTCGACCGATCCCGGCGTCGACGACGCCGTCGCGCTCGTGCTGGCCCTGCGCAGCCCCGAGGTGGACGTCCGGGCCGTCGTCGCCACCTTCGGCAACGTCGGACTGGACGCCACCCTGCCCAACGCGGGTCGCCTGCTCGCCCTCGCCGGGCGCCCGGACGTCCCGCTGGGGGTCGGCGCGGCGCGGCCGCTGGTGCACCGGCTCGAGCGGCGGGCCGGGCACGTGCACGGCTCCGACGGGCTCG
>NZ_WWFY01000251.1:0-1892 GCF_009864975.1 Pseudonocardia sp. SID8383 | reverse complement strand
CCGGGAGGACGGACGGGACGGAGGCGGTGGTGTTCCGGTTCATGCGGCTTGGACGACGCCCGGCCCGGATCGGTTCCGCCGACCCGGCGGTGATCGTCGTTCCGGCACCGGGGACCGCGCGTCAGGTCCGCAGCAGATCCACCAGCTCGGCGACGACGGCCCGGTCGGCGTCGAGCCAGCCCAGGGCCGCCACCTCGTGCGGCCCCACCCAGCGCAGCGCCCGGTGCTCGCGGGCCTCCGGCTCCGGGGAGCCGGCCGCCGCCCGGGCGGTGTGGATCCGCAGCACGCGTCGCCCGATCGGCAGGTCGGTGCCCAGCCGCTCCCCGACCACCACCCGGGCGCCCAGCTCCTCGGCGCACTCCCGGACCAGCGCCTGCTGCTCGCTCTCGCCGTCCTCGACGCCGCCGCCGGGCAGCTCCCAGCGTCCCGCCAGCTCGGCCGGGTAGGAGCGCTGGGCGACGAGCAGCCTGCCGTCGCGGACGATCGCCGCTCCCACGACCACCCCGGCCCGGCCCAGCTCCGCGACCCGCTCGGCGAGCACGTCACGGCGGGCCCGGAGCAGCCGCGCCCCGTAGTGGCGCAGCACCGGGTCGGAGAGGCGGCCGAGCGCACCGAGGGGCGGCTCCCAGGTGAGCTCGTCGTGGACATGACTGCAGCCGCCGTCCGCGGGCGTGACCCGGGTCGAGTGCCGCAGCACCGCCGCCGGACCCGCCGCCAGCTCCGACCACAACCCGTCGGCCCCGGCGCGGGTGATCCGGGTCCGGCAGGCCGGGAACCCGCCGGGCAGCGCGACCCGGATCTCGTCCCCGGCCACGAGCAGCGCCGACGGTGCGGTGAACCGGGCGCCCACCCGCGCGACCGCGCGGGCCGAGGGGGCGGATTCACGCAGCACCCCCGCGACGAGTCGGGGCGGTCCGTCCACATGATGGTCCAGGCTCAGCACCGGCACACCGCTGATCCTCGCAGCCGTACCCGCACCCGGCCGGGCCGACCGATCTCGCCGAAACGGCCCGCTCGCGGCGCTGCACGGTCACGCTGGATCCCGTGTACCGGACGTCCGCCCCCGCCGACTCCCCCGAGCCGACCGCCGCGCCCCGCCCACCGGCCGTGCGCGCGATCGGCCTGTCCCGCGGTTTCGGCGCGGTGCGCGCGGTCGACGGGGTGGACCTCGACGTGCCGATGGGCGCAGTCCTCGGGCTGCTCGGCCCCAACGGCGCGGGCAAGACGACGCTCATGCGGATGCTGCTCGGGCTGCTCGCCCCCACCGACGGCGACGTCGAGCTGCTCGGACGGCGGCTGCCGTACCGCGCGTCGGAGGTGCTGCCGCACGTCGGAGCCCTGGTCGACGCGCCCGCATTGCACCCGCACCGCACCGGCCGGCAGAACCTCCTGCGGGCCGCGGCCGCCGAACCGCTGCTGGACTCGGCACGGATCCCGGCCGCCGTCGACGCCGTGCTGCGCCGGGTCGGGCTCGCCGAGGCGGCCGACCGCCGTGCCGGTGAGTACTCCTCGGGGATGCGGCGGCGCCTCGGTCTGGCCGTGCCGCTGCTGACCCGGCGACGTCTGGTCGTGCTCGACGAGCCGACCGACGGGCTGGACCCGGCGGGGACCCGCGAGGTGCGCAGGCTGATCGCTGAGATGAACGCCGCGGGCGCGACGGTGATCGTCAGCTCGCACCTGCTCGGGGAGATCGAGGCGACCTGCAGCCACGTCGCGGTGCTCCGGGCCGGGCGCCTGCTGTGCGCCGGCCCGCTCGACGAGCTCGTCGACTCCGGCCCGTCGGCGCTGGTGGTGACGACGCCGGACGGCGAGCGCGCCGTCGCGGCCCTGCTGGCCCGGGGCATCGACGCCGAGCCGGGAGCCCGGGACCGGGTGTTCGTGCCGGCCGGGCC
>NZ_WWFY01000250.1:0-2303 GCF_009864975.1 Pseudonocardia sp. SID8383 | reverse complement strand
GCCGGCGGCCCCGGCGGCCCACCGCCCGGCAGCTGACCGGCCGGATGTCACCCGGCGCGGTGCCGCGGGTCCGGTGCCGCCCGTGTGGTGCGGCCCGGCCGCCGGTCCGGGCGGCACCGGATCCTGTCGGTGCCCCGTGGCAGCATCCCGGCCGTGCGCACGCTCTCAGCCGATGTCGCCCGTCGGACGTTCCTCGCGGCCCAGGGCTTCACCGACCCACGGCCGTCCGGGCCGGTCACCCGTCGTCATCTCGGACGGGTGCTGGACCGGGTGAAGCTGCTGCAGCTCGACTCGGTCAACATCGCGGTGCGCGCGCACTACATGCCGCTGTTCAGCAGGCTCGGTGCCTACCCCGCCGCCCTCCTCGACGACGCCGCCTGGTCGCCCGACGCGCGCCGCCCACGGCTGCTGGTGGAGACCTGGGCGCACGAGGCGAGTCTGGTCCCGGTCCGGGACATGCCGCTGCTCTCGCACGAGGCGTTGCCGCGGCGCTGGTGGAAGCACTACGGCCCGCTGCTGGAGAAGCACCCGGCCCTGGCCGGGGACATCCTCGACGTCGTCGCGGAGTCCGGGCCGCTGGGTGCCGGTGCGATCGAGAAGGCGCTCGCCCCGCACGGACGGGCCGGTGAGGTGCGCCCGCGCCCCCCGGGCGCGACGTGGTGGGAGCGCTCGGAGGTCAAGCGGGTCTGCGAGTACCTGTTCGCGACCGGCGAGCTGTCGGTCGGCACCCGTGTCCACTTCGAACGCCACTACGACCTGCCCTCGCGTGTGCTGCCCCCGGAGGTCCTCGCGCAGCCCGTACCGGACCCGGCGGACGCCGCGCGCGAGCTCGTGGCCAGGTCCGCGTCCGCGCTGGGCATCGGTACCGAGACCGACCTGCGCGACTACTACCGGCTCGGCCCGGAGCGCACCCGCACCGCGATCGCCGAACTCGTCGACGCGGGTGCCCTGGAACCGGTGACCGTGCGCGGCTGGGCCCGGCCCGCCTACCGGGACCCGGCGGCCCGGGTGCCGCGCGCGGTGACCGGCCGGGCGCTGCTGTGCCCGTTCGACCCGCTGGTGTGGGAGCGGGACCGGACCGAGCGGATCTTCGGGTTCCGCTACCGCATCGAGATCTACGTGCCGGAGCCGAAGCGGGAGTACGGCTACTACGTCTTCCCGTTCCTGCTCGACGGTGAGCTCGTCGGACGGGTCGACCTCAAGGCCGACCGGGCGGCCGGGGTGCTGCGAGTGCCCGGCGCGTTCGCCGAGCCCGGGGCGAGCGCCCCGCGCCTGCGGATCGCGGCCGAGCTGGCCGGGGAGCTCGCGACGATGGCGGGCTGGCTCGGGCTCGACGGCGTCGCCGTGGGGGAGCGCGGCGACCTGGCCGCCGAGCTCCGGGCCGAGGTCGCCGCCGCCTGAGCCTTCAGGCGGGGTCGAGGCGGAACACGGCGATCGTGTCCAGGTGCTCGGCGACCTGCTCCTCGGTGGCGTCGGCCGGCACCGGGAACGCCGACAGCGCCCACGGTACGTCGCGTGCCCGCAGGTAGCCGACGACGACGGCCGCGGCCTCGGCGCGCCCGGGCTCGACCGCGCGGTGCGGCTCGTCGCCCGTGACTGAGCGGATCGCGCACTCCGGCGTGCTGTCCACGACGCCGAGCCTACGCCGGTACCTCGCTCGCCGATCATCTCGATGAACGAGGTACCGGTCGCAGGGTCAGACCGCGCCGGCCGACGCCCGGGTCACGAGTACGTCGCCGCTGCCGGTGCGTCCGGACAGCCGCACCGCGGGCGCCGTGGACGGGGTGTCGTGGCGGACGTCGAGCTCGGATCGGGCGCGGCCCGACCCGGTCGACAGGTCCAGCTCGGCGGCCACACCGGAGTGCACCCCGACCCGGACCGACCCCGACCCGGTGCCGAGCCGGACGTCACCGGAGACCGCGTCGGCGACGACGACGTCCCCCGACCCCGAGCGCACCTCGAGGTCCGCGGTGAGCTCGCCGACGCGGACGTCGCCGCTGCCGGTCCGGATGCGCGACGCGCCGCCGAGCGACCCGGCCTCGACGCCGCCGGAGCCGGCACGCAGATGCGCCCGGCCCGAGCACGTGCCCAGGTCGATCGACCCCGAGCCGGTGGTGACGTCGGCGTCGCCGTGCACCTGGGCCACGCGGGCCGCGCCGGACCCGGTCCGCACCGCGGCCCAGGACGCCCGGCCGGTCAGCTCGACCGAGGCCGCGCCGGTCCGTACCGCGGGCCGCGACCCGGCGGGGGCGGAGACGGTGACCACGAGCGGCACCGCGCCGAGGGCCGGGTCGTCCGCCCCG
>NZ_WWFY01000249.1:0-7398 GCF_009864975.1 Pseudonocardia sp. SID8383 | reverse complement strand
CGAGGCGATCGCCGTCTCCCCCGCGGCGACCGGCGCCGCGGAGGCGGCGGTGCGCATCCGCGACCGGTGCGGCACCGCCGAGGCCACGAACGCCACGACCAACGCGATCCCGGTCGCGGCGAGCACCAGCCCGGTGCGGGGGACCAGGGCCAGCGCGACCGCGCCGAAGGCGATCACCGCGACCCACAGGTAGACCAGCAGCACCGCGCGCCGGTGGCTGTGCCCGACCTGGAGCAGGCGGTGGTGCAGGTGCATCTTGTCCGGGCTGAAGGGGCTGGTCCCGGCCCGGGTCCGGCGCACGACCGCCATGAGCAGGTCCAGCGACGGGATGAAGACGATCCCGACCAGCACGACCACCGGGGAGACCAGCGCCAGCAGATCCCCGGCCGACGGGGTGTCCGACTGCGGGACGCGGCCGGACGCGCTCGTGATCGCGGCGGCCAGCATCACCCCGACCATCATCGAGCCGGTGTCCCCCATGAAGATCCGCGCGGGGTGGAAGTTGTGCGGCAGGAACCCCAGGCAGGACCCGGCGAGCACCACCGCGAGCAGCGCGGGGACGAACGTGGCCGGATCGTTGCCGTTCTCGCTGATCAACCCGATGCAGAACACCGCGGTCGCGAGCGTGGTGATCAGCCCGATCCCCGCGGCGAGCCCGTCGAGCCCGTCGACGAAGTTCATCGCGTTCACCAGGACGACGGTGACCAGCACCGTCAGCAGCACCGACTGACTCTGCCCCAGCGCCAGCACCGACCCGCTGAGGAACGAGTCGCCGCCGATCGGGATCCAGATCTGGAGCCACTGGACCCCGTACAGGACCAACAGCCCGGCCGCGGTGACCTGCGCGGCGAACTTGGTGAGGGCGTCGAGGTCGTAGCGGTCGTCGAGCATCCCGACGCCGACCAGCAACCCGGTCGCGACGACGACCCCGACGACCTCGGTGCTCTGCTCGAAGTAGGCCAGCCGCAGGGCCGGGAGCTGCAGCGACAGCAGCAGCCCGGCCAGCACCCCGCCGAACATCGCGAGGCCGCCCCACCGCGGGGTCGGGGTGACGTGCACGTCCCGTCCCCGCGGCCAGGCGACCGCGCCGACCTTCAGTGCCAGCATCCGGACCGGCCCGGTCAGCAGCAGCGTGACGACGGCGGCGACCAGCCCGACGAGCAGGAGCTCCCGGATGGGGAGTCCGTACGTGAACTGGTCAGTGGGCACGTCGCGAGCGCCTCTCCGCCTCCGCCGTGGGTCTCAGGTCATCCCCGAGGGTAGGCCGGTGCCTTCGAGACGAGCGCGGTGACCGCCTTCGCGACGTCGGCGAGTTCGGCGTCGCCGGCCGTGGTGTCGTGCTCGGCCTTGACCGCGCGGGCCAGCAGCGCGCCGACCTCGGCCATGTCGGCCTCGGTCATCCCCTGCGTGGTGACGCTGGGCGAGCCGACCCGGATGCCGGACGGCTTCATCGGCGGCGCCGGGTCGTAGGGGATCGCGTTCTTGTTCAGCGTGATGCCGGCGCGGTCGCAGCGGGTCTCCGCCTCCGACCCGGTGACGCCGATCGGACGCAGGTCCAGCAGCGCGAGGTGGTTGTCGGTGCCGCCGGAGACGGCGCGCATGCCCTCGGACTCCAGGCTCGTCGTCAGCGCCCGGGCGTTCGCGACGACCTGGCGGGTGTAGGCCTGGTACTCCGGCTGCGCCGCCTCCTTCATCGCGACGGCCTTCGCGGCGACCGCGTGCATCAGGGGGCCACCCTGGGAGAACGGGAAGACGGCCTTGTCGATGGCCTTGGCGTGCTCCTCGCGGCACAGCACCATGCCGCCGCGCGGGCCGCGCAGGACCTTGTGCGTGGTGGCGGTGACGACGTCGGCGTAGGGCACCGGCGACGGGATCGCCTTGCCGGCGACCAGGCCGATGAAGTGCGCGGCGTCGACCATGAGCTTGGCGCCGACCTCGTCGGCGATCTCGCGGAACACCGCGAAGTCGATCAGGCGCGGGTACGCGGTCGCACCGGCGATGATGATCTTCGGCTGGTGCTGCTTGGCCAGGTCCCGGACCTGGTCGTAGTCGATGACCTCGGTGTCCTCGCGGACCGTGTAGGACACCGCGTTGAACCACAGGCCGGAGAAGTTGACCTTGCTGCCGTGCGTGAGGTGGCCGCCCTGCTTGAGGTCCATGGCCAGCACGGTGTCGCCGGGCTTGGCGAACGCGGCGTAGGCGGCGAGGTTCGCGCTCGCGCCGGAGTGCGGCTGGAGGTTGGCGTGCTCGGCGCCGAAGAGCTCCTTCGTGCGCGCGTTGCCGATGTTCTCCGCGACGTCGACGACGCCGCAGCCCCCGTAGTAGCGGCGGCCGGGGTAGCCCTCGGCGTACTTGTTCGACAGCGTCGACCCGAGCGCCGCCAGCACCGCGGGGCTGGTCAGGTTCTCGCTCGCGATGAGCTGCAGTCCGCCGCGCAGGCGCTCGAGCTCGTCCAGCACGACGCCCGCGATCTCGGGGTCCTGCTGCTGCAGTGCGTGGAAGTCCGGTCCCCAGAAGGTCTGCTCGCTCACGCCGGGACACGCTACCCGCTGCCATCCCCGCAGGCCGCGGCCGTGCAGGCGTGATCACACCCGCGGGTGGCCCCCTCAGACCCGGTCGACCTCCTGGCCGACGACCTCCTCGACCTGTTCTGCGGTCACCCCGCCCTCGCGCAGCATGCGCGGCCGGGCGCCGGTGAGGTCGACGATCGTGGAGGCGACCGGGTCACCGGACGGGCCGCCGTCGAGGTAGACCTGCGCGCTCGAGGCCAGCTGGGTGATCGCCTCGGTCACGTTCGACGCCGGCGGGTTGCCCGAGGTGTTCGCGCTCGACACCGCCATCGGCCCGACCTCGCGCAGCAGCTCCAGCGCGACCGGGTGCAGCGGCATGCGCAGCATCACCGTCCCGCGGGTGCTGCCCAGGTCCCAGGCCAGCGACGGCGCGTGCTCCAGCACCAGCGACACCTCGCCCGGCCAGAACGCCTCGATCAGCGCCCGGGCGGACTGCGGTACTCCTGAGACGAGGCCGTCGATGGTGGTCCAGGAACCGACGAGCACGCCGACCGGCATGTCCGGGCCGCGCCGCTTGGCGGCGAGCAGCGCGCGCACGGCGGTGCCGTTGAACGCGTCGCAGCCGATGCCGTAGACGGTGTCGGTGGGCAGGACGACCAGCTCACCCGCCCGGACGGCGCGCGCGGCGGCGGTCAGACCGCGTGTGCGCTCGGCGGGGACGCTGCAGTCGAACAGCGGCTGGGTCTGCGGTGCACTCACGATCCGCGAGGATACGACCGTGCCGCGCGGGGGTGCGGGGCGGCTCACATCCGCGGCGCCGGCGGGACGTCCGGACGACCGCTCCCCGCTGGGTGGGACGGGCGTCAGGGGCAGGGGACGCGGCGGGCGGTGACGAAGCGCGGGCGGCCGGTGAGGTCGTCGTGCTCGGTGACCTCACCCAGCGTGCGCCGGCGACGCAGCAGTGCCGGGACCGTCTCGCCGTGGGTGTCGTCGTGCTCGATCGCGAGGTGCCCGCCGTGCCGCAGCCATCCGCTGGCCCCGCGTACGACGGCCTGGATGATCTGGGTGCCGTCGGGCCCGCCGAACACGGCGCCGGGCGGGTCCCACCGCTCCACCTCGGGCGGCACCGGCGTCCCGTCCGGGACGTAGGGCGGGTTGCAGACGACCAGGTCGACCGCACCCTCCAGCTCGATGAGCAGGTCGGTCCACCGGACGTCGGCGACGTGCAGGGTCACCGGGCGCCCGCCCGCGGCGACGTGCGCGTCGAGGTTGCGCCGGGTCCAGGACAGTGCCGACGGGTCGGCCTCGAGAGCGTGCACCTCGGCGTCGGGCCGGGACACCGCGAAGGCCAGCGCGAGCGCGCCGGAGCCGGTGCAGAGGTCGAGCACCCGGGGGCGGCTCACGTCGCGGATCGCGGCGAGGCCCCACTCCAGCAGCAGCTCGGTCTCCGGGCGCGGGGTGAACACCCCTGGTCCGACGGCGACCTCGACCGGGCCGAGTACCGCGGTGCCGAGGATGTGCTGCAACGGTTCGCGGGTCGCGCGGCGGGCCACGAGGGCCTGCAGCCGTTCGACGACCGGTGGGTCCACCAGCGGGGTCATCAGCAGTGTGGACCGCGAAGAGCCGAGCACGTGCGCGGCGAGCAGCTCGGCGTCGACGCGCGGGGACGCGACACCGGCGGCGGCCAGGGTGCGCTCGGCCTCCGCGATCGCCACCCGGAGCGGCAGCCGGCTGCCGGTCGTGGGGCTCGCCGTCGTCTCGGTCACGGCTCCAGTGTCCCGGCTGCGGGGCGCGGGGACACCGCAGGTGACCGGAGCATCACCTGAGCGGGGGATCATTCCTGCTCCTGCTCCCCCGCCATGGCCTCGGCGCGCTCGGCCGCGGTCAGAGCGGCGAGGACGTCGACGAGGTGGCCGTCGAGCACCGCGGACAGGTTGTAGGCCTTGAACCCGACACGGTGGTCGGAGATCCGGTTCTCCGGGTAGTTGTAGGTACGGATCCGCTCCGAGCGGTCCACCGTGCGGACCTGCGAGCGACGCTGTTCCGACGCCGCCTCGGCCGCCTCGGCCTCGGCCTTCGCCTGCAGCCGGACCCGCAGCACGTCCATCGCACGGGCCTTGTTCTGCAGCTGGGAGCGCTCGTTCTGGCAGGTCACGACGATGCCGGTCGGCAGGTGCGTGATCCGCACGGCGGAGTCGGTGGTGTTGACGCTCTGCCCGCCGTGGCCCGAGGCCCGGTAGACGTCGACCCGGATGTCGGCGTCGTGGATCTCGACGTCGGGTGTGTCGTCGGCGTCGGGGAAGACCAGGACGCCGGCCGCGGAGGTGTGGATGCGGCCCTGCGACTCGGTGACCGGGACGCGCTGGACGCGGTGCACGCCGCCCTCGAACTTCAAGGCGGCCCACACCCCGTCGACCGGGTCCTTGCTGCGCAGGGACAGCGTGATGTCCTTGTACCCGCCCAGATCGGACGGGGTGGCGCCGAGGACCTCGACCTTCCAGCCGCGGCTCTCGGCGTAGCGGCTGTACATGCGCACGAGGTCGCCGGCGAACAGCGCGGACTCCTCGCCGCCCTCGCCGGACTTGACCTCCATCAGGACGTCGTCGCCGTCGTGCGGGTCACGCGGGCGCAGCAGCTCGGTCAGCTCGGTCTCGAGCTCGACGATGCGGGTGTCCAGGGCGTCGGCCTCGGCGGCGAAGGCGCGGTCCTCGGCGGCGAGCTCACGGGCGGCGTCGCGGTCGTCGCGGACCTGGGCGAGCTCGCGGGCGCAGCGCACGACCGGGCCGAGCTCGGCGTAGCGACGGCCCAGCTTGCGGGCCTGCGCCTGGTCGGAGAGGACGCCCGCGTCGGCGAGGCGCTGCTCCAGCTCGGCGTGCTCGTCGAGCAGGGCGTCGACCGACTGCGTGCTCATCGGAGATTCCTTCGAGGCGCTGGGGCGGGAACGCGAAACGGCGCCCGCCTCCTCGCGTGCGGCGAGGCGACGGGCGCCGTGTCGGGAGCTACTTGGCGGCGCGCTCGCGCTTCCCGTAGCGGGCCTCGAAGCGGGCCACGCGGCCACCGGAGTCCAGGATCTTCTGCTTGCCGGTGTAGAACGGGTGGCAGGCGGAGCAGACCTCGACGCTGATGGCGCCGCTGTTCTTGGTGCTGCGGGTGGTGAACTGGTTGCCGCAACCGCAGGTGACCTGGGTGTCGACGTACTGAGGGTGGATTCCCTCGCGCATGGCTCTCTCCTCATCGTTGGCCGCCGGGTCCCTGGTACGACCAGGGTGAACCGGTGCCGGGAAGCTGACGGTCCATTCAACCATCCGGGCCCCGGCGGAATTCCCACCGGGGCCCGGACGGCACGGCGACGACTAGTCCTCGTCGTTGCCGGGGGCGTTCTTGGCGACCTGCATCAGGAACTCGATGTTGGTCTTGGTCTTCTTGAGCCGGCCGAGCACCAGGTCGAGCGCCTGCTGGTCGTCGAGCGCGGCGAGGACGCGGCGGAGCTTCACCATCACCGCGTGCTCGTCGGGCGACATCAGGAGCTCCTCCTTGCGGGTGCTCGAGTCGCCGACGTCGATGGCCGGGAAGATCCGCTTGTCGGCGATCTTCCGGTCCAGCTTGAGCTCGGCGTTGCCGGTGCCCTTGAACTCCTCGAAGATCACCGTGTCCATCGTGGACCCGGTCTCGACCAGCGCGGTCGCGAAGATGGTGAGCGAGCCACCGTCCTCGATGTTGCGCGCGGCGCCGAGGAAGCGCTTCGGCGGGTACAGCGCCGTGGAGTCGACACCACCGGACAGGATCCGGCCCGACGCGGGCGCCGCCAGGTTGTAGGCGCGGCCGAGGCGGGTGATGTTGTCCAGCAGGACGACGACGTCGTGCCCCATCTCGACCAGGCGCTTGGCCCGCTCGATGGACAGCTCGGCGACGGCGGTGTGGTCTGCCGGCGGGCGGTCGAAGGTCGAGGCGATGACCTCGCCCTTCACCGACCGCTGCATGTCGGTGACCTCCTCGGGCCGCTCGTCGACGAGGACGACCATGAGGTGGCACTCGGGGTTGTTCGTGGTGATCGCGTTCGCGATGTTCTGCATGATCGTCGTCTTGCCCGCCTTGGGCGGGGAGACGATCAGCGCACGCTGCCCCTTGCCGACCGGCATGATCAGGTCGATCACGCGGGTGGTCAGCTGCGTCGGGTCGGTCTCCAGGCGGAGCCGCTCGTTGGGGTAGAGCGGGGTCAGCTTGGTGAACTCGGGCCGGTTGCGTGCGGCCTCCGGGTCCCGCCCGTTGATCGAGTCGACGCGCACCAGCGGGTTGAACTTCTGCCGCTGCTGCTCGCCCTCGCGGGGCTGACGGACGGCGCCGGTGATGGCGTCGCCGCGCCGCAGTCCGTTCTTGCGGACCATCGACATCGACACGTAGACGTCGGTCGGGCCGGACAGGTAGCCGGTGGTCCGGACGAACGCGTAGTTGTCGAGGATGTCCACGATGCCGGCGACCGGCAGCAGGACGTCGTCGTCGCGGATCTCGGTGTCCACGCCACCGCCGGTGGCGCCGCCACCGGTGCGCTCGCGGTCCCGGCCGCGACGGCGGTCGCGGAAGCGGCGGCCGCGGCGGCCGCGGCCGTCACCGTCGTCACCGTCGTCGTCGCGGAAGTCGTTCCGGTCGGTACCGCGGTCGTTGTTCCGGTCGCCGTTCCGCTCACCACGGTTGTCACCGCGGTCGCCGGTCCGGTCGTTGTTGCGGTTCCCGCGGTTGCCGCGGCCGGAGTCGTCGCCGTCGCGGTTGCGCCCGCCACGGCCGTTGTCGCCGTTGCCGCGGCCGTTGTCGTCGCGGCCCTCACCGGTGCGGTCGCCACCGTTGCGGTCGGCACCGTTGCGGTCGGCACCGCGCTCGGCGTTGCGGTCGG
>NZ_WWFY01000027.1:0-306 GCF_009864975.1 Pseudonocardia sp. SID8383 | reverse complement strand
CGCTCGGCCGGGTCGAGGTGTACGCCGCGATCCCGCCGCCGGAGGGCCGCTCCCCGGACGGGCCGCACACCCACCTGCTCCCGCACGTGCTGCGCGAGGGCCGTACGCACGCGGCGACCGTGCCCGTGCCCGCCGGTCACCTGCCCTGCGCGCACCTCTACCCGGCGCACCCGCTGACCGACCTCACCGGGCGTCCGATCCCGTTCGACCCGACCCGGGCGGCCGCCTTCGACGGCCTGCTGGAGCGGTTCGGGGATCCGGACCAGTGGGCGGTGACCGCCGGGGTGGTCCGGGCGGTCGCGGCGG
>NZ_WWFY01000248.1:0-3211 GCF_009864975.1 Pseudonocardia sp. SID8383 | reverse complement strand
CCGCCGCGTGCGCGAAGGCGGCCACCGTCGGTGCCGGCAGCGACGACAGCGCGGCCACCAGCAGCCGGGCGACGAACGGCCCGGCCAGCTGGTCGGGCTGGGGCAGCGACGCCGCGTGCACCCGCAGCAGCGCCTCCGCCCCGGGGAACGCACGGACCGGGCCGGGCACCGGAGTGCTCATGGGGCGACCAGCAGCCACACCGGCACCGCGACCAGCGCGAGGGCGACCAGCCGGATCAGCCCGTGCACGACGCGCGGCAGCGCGGGGGGCGGGGCGGTGATCCGGTCGATGCGGGCCTCCAACGCGTCGGTGAACGACGACAGCGCCGCCGCCGGCGCGGACCCGCCGACGGCCTTGAGCGCGGTCGCCAGCTCGGTCGGGTCGCACAGCCTGCGGGCGACGTCGTCGGCCCGCATCTCGATCAGCCGGGCCACCGCGAGCTGGGCGTGCACCATGCCGCGCACGAACGGCGCCGTCGCCCCCCACGCGACGAAGGGGAGCACGACCAGGTCGTGCCGCTCACGCAGGTGCGCCCGCTCGTGGGCCAGCACCGCGACAACCCCGGCGGTGTCGAGGGTGTCCAAGACCCCCGCCGACACCACGAGCCGGGAGCTGCGCCCGGGCAGGCAGTAGGCCACCGGGACGGGATGGTCGAGGACACGGGTACCGGAGGCGTGCGGCCACGGCGTGGCGAGCACGTCGAGCAGGTCGCGGTGGCGCCGGCGGGCCCGCAGCGTCCGCACCGTGGTGATCACCAGGACCGACAGCAGCCGCACCAGCACCCCGAGCGCGATCAACAGGGCACCCACGTGCAGCGGGTCCATCCGGTCCGGCCACTCGCCCGCCGCCACCGATGCCGACAGCGCCGCCGCCGCGGTGGGCAGGCTGTGCCCCATCGGCGACAGCCCGTAGGCCAGCCCCGCACCGAACAGCGAGATTCCGCCGCCGAGCCCGACGGCCTGCCACAGCAGCAGCGCTCCGACGGGGTCGCGGCCGGGCCAGCGCGCCCGGGCCAGGGCACGACTGACCGGCTCGGCGAGCAGTACGCCGAGCAGTCCGAGTCCGAGCGCGGTCAGCTGCATCGCCTCACATCGTCGCGGAGTGCGCGGCGCGGCGCTGCATCACCCCCGCGACCGGACGGGCTCGTGGAACGCCGGCGGCTCAGCCGAGCAGGTCGCGCAACCGCGACCGCTCCTCCTCCGACATCGAGCCGAGGAACCGCGCGAGGGCGGCACCCCGGTCTGACGCGTCGTCGAGCGCGTCGGTCATCAGCTCGGCCACGTGGTCCTCCCGGCTGGCCACCGGGCGGTAGTGGTGGGCGCGGCCGTCGCGGATCCGCCGGACCAGCTGCTTGCGCTCGAGCCGGCCGAGGACGGTGAGCACGGTCGTCGTGGCCAGGTCGCGGTCGGCGAGCTGGTCCTGCACCTCACGGGCGGTCATGTCCCGGTCGGTCTCCCACAGAACGTTCATGACCGCCCGCTCCAACTCGCCCAGACTCGTCACGAAGGTCATCCTACGCGAACCTTTCTACTGCGCGTAGAACCCCTCCGGGAGATGACTCACACACCCGGGGCGCGACTCAGTGGATCTGCACCTGGTCGCCGACCTGCAGGTGGTCGAACCACCGGCGCGCATCGGTCTCGGCGAGCTTCACGCAGCCGGCCGACGGGGTGGAGAGGTCGCCCTGGTGGAAGGCGATGCCGCCCTGGGCGAAGAACACCGACCACGGCATCTGGGTCAGCCGTTCCCGGCTGGTCCACTGCTCGGCCTTCCACTGCACGGCGAAGGTCCCGGTCGGTGTCGGGGCCTCCGGGTCGCCGGGGCGCATCGCGACCGGTCCGGCGACGACCTGACCGGCGTCGAACAGCCAGGTGGAGCGGCTCTCCAGATCCACACATGCCCGCGCCGAGGAGGTGCACGGTGTGCCCGGGACGAGCTCGCCGGTGGCGACCTGCCGGTCGGTGGGATCGGGCTGCTCCGACGGCTCGGCCAGGGCGGGGCCCGCCAGGAGCCCGGCGGTCAGGGCGCCGGTCAGGGCGACGCCCACCGCGAGGAGTCCGGTGGTCCGGCTCCGTCCCCGTGCCCGCATCCGTCCGCCCCTCCGCCGGGCGCACGGCCCACGTCCCCGGCCCGTCGGGACCGACCGGATGCACAGTGCGACCGGCTGGTTCCCCACGGTAGCCCAACATGATCTTGAGCTGAACGGGCGAGTCCGATACCGCCGATCGGCGGTGCACGAGATGCGTCGGACGGTCGCTGCGTCGTCCGGTCCCGCGGTCAGCGGCCCCGGAACACCGGTGCGCGCTTCTCGGTGCGGGCGGCGCGCCCCTCGGCGATGTCCTCGGCGGCCCAGCATCCGCGGAACTCCTCGGTGAGGCCGTCGACCACCGCCGGGTCGGTGTGGCCGCCACGGCCGAACGTGTCCACCGAACGCTTGTTGTAGGCCAGGGTCAGGGGGGCCATGGTCGCGATGTCCCGGGCCAGGGCGTGGGCGGCGTCGCGGTCGCCGAGGGTGTCGGCGAGACCGCGGGCGTGGGCGGTGACGGCGTCGACGGTGGCGCAGGCCAGCAACAGGCTGCGGGCCGTGCCGCCGCCGGCGATCTGCACCAGGCGCTCGATCGTCCACGGGTCCACGGCCAGACCGAGCCGCGCGGTCGGCAGCCCGAACACCGCCTCCGGGGCGGCGACCCGCAGGTCGCAGGCCAGGGCCAGCTGCAGCCCGCCGCCGATCGCGGGCCCGGTCACCGCGGCCACGGTCGGCATCGGCAGGTCGGCGACCGCGTGCAGCCCGGTGTAGAGCGCGTCGAGGAACTCGTCGGTGTAGACCTCGCCGAAGTCGGCGCCCGAGCAGAACGCCGGCCCGTTCCCGGCGACGACCACCGCCCGCGCGCCGGCCGCGCGGACCTCGGCCGCGGCGTCGACCAGCTGCCGGCAGGTCGCGATGTCCAGGGCGTTGCGGCGCTCGGGGCGGTTCAGCTCGATCAGACCGACGTCGTCGTGGGTGCTCACGGAGATCACTGCCGGACCCTAACCCGCCGCCGCGGCCCCGGACCCGTCCGCGTGACCGGCGCCGCGCGCGGCGGGAGAGGGCTCGCTCCAGGTCTGCCCGCACAGCTCGCGGGCCAGCCCGACGGCGAGCTGGTCGATCCGGCGCAGCAGCCGCGCCGCGGTCAGCCGACGCGTCCGCTCGGTCCCGGGACCGGCGGCGGT
>NZ_WWFY01000247.1:0-3424 GCF_009864975.1 Pseudonocardia sp. SID8383 | reverse complement strand
GCCCGACCAGCGCCGTCGCCGGGAGCACGTCGGTGAGCCAGGTCGCGCCGGGCCCGATCCGCGACGCCAGCAGCATCCCGGCCGCGGCCAGCAGCAGCCCGCCGGTGACCAGCGGTGCCGGGCCCGTGCGCGTCGCGAGCCGTCCGGCGCGGGCCGACAGCAGCAGCATGAGCACGGTGACCGGCAGGGTCGCGGTCCCCGCCAGCAACGGGGAGAACCCGGCCACGATCTGCAGCTGCACGGCGAGCAGCACGAACAGCAGCCCCAGCGCCGCATAGACGGCGACGGTCACGACGTTCGCGCCGGTGAACCGGCGCCCGTCCCCGGCGTCGCCGGTGCCGGTGAACAGCTCCGGTGGCACCAGCGGGGACCGGCTGTGCCGTTCGACCAGTGCGAACGCCACGAGTGCCGCCACTCCGGCGAGGCCCGCGCCCCACACCTGCGGTCCGGGCGATGCACCGGCGCCGGCCGCCGTCCCGGCCCAGGTCAGCAACGCCAGCCCGGCGACCGCGAGCACGCTGCCCGGGACGTCGAGCCGGTGCGCGGCGTCGGGGTCACGCGACTCGGGCACGTGCCGCACCGCCACCGCGACGACGACCGCCGCGAGCGGCAGGTTGATCAGGAACACCGCCCGCCACGACCACTCCACGAGCGTCCCGCCGACGAACGGGCCCAGCGCCCCCGCGACCCCGCCGAGCCCGGACCAGGCCCCGATGGCCGCCGCCCGGTCCGCCCCGTGGAACGACGCCGAGATCAGTGCCAGGCTGCCCGGGGTCAGCAACGCCCCGCCCACTCCCTGCAGGGCCCGGGCCGCGGCGAGCACCTCGACGCTCGGCGCCAGCCCGCACAGCAGGGAGGCCAGCGCGAACCAGACCGCCCCGGTCACGAAGATCCGCCGCCTGCCGAACCGGTCGCCCAGCGAGCCGCCGAGCAGGATCAGCCCGGCCAGGGTCAGGGTGTAGCCGTTGACCGTCCACTGGAGACCGGCGAATCCGGCGCCGAGGTCCTCGGCGATGCGGGGCAGGGCGATCGTGACGACGGTGTTGTCGAGCATCGCCATGCCCGAGCCGAGCACGCAGGCCGTGATGACCCAACGGCCGGCCGCGGTGCCGGTGCGCAGTCCGGTGTCCATGGTCGGCGAACACCGGGACGTCCTGGTCTCTTCCGTCGCCGGGCCTCGGGGTCAGCCGGTGACCACCCCCGCCCGCCGCCCGGCCTCGGTGAGCCGCTCGGCCAGCAGCGCCGCGCCCGCCTCGTCCACCCGCCCCACCGACAGCCGCAGCATCTGCCGGTCGTCGGGCAGGAACGCGGTGCCCGGGATGGTCAGGGTGTCGTGGTCGAGCAGCAGCGTCCGGACGACGTCGAGGGTCGGGCGGTCCGGGAACGGGTGGCGCACCCAGGCGAAGAACCCGCCGAGCGCGGCGATCTCGAACCCGCCCGGGCGGTCGGCGAGTGCGGCACCGACCCACTCCCGCCGCCGGGCGATCTCCGCGACCCGGTCGGCCCGCCACACCCCGGCGCGGGTGAGCCCGGCCACCGCGGCCTCCTGCCCGGTCCGCGGTGCGCAGATGGCGATGCAGTCGAGCAGCTTGAGCACCTGGCGTCGCAGCTCCGGGCCGGCGACGACCGACCCGACCCGGTACGCCGGGATCGCCAGGTCCTTGGAGTAGGAGTGCAGACCGACCACGGTCGAACGCCACGCCGGGTCGGCGAACAGCGTGTGCGACGGCTCGGTCGTGTCCGGGCGGAACGAGCGGTAGGTCTCGTCGAGGACGAGCGCGATGTCGTGGCGTCGGGCCAGCTCGGCGAACGCGGTGATCTCCTCGGGCGGGACCGTCACCCCGCTCGGGTTCCCCGGCGTGACCAGCACGATCGCCCGGGTGCGCGGGGTGAGGAGCGCCTCGGCGTCGGCGGCGCGCGGGACCAGGTCGGCGTCGGGCTCCAGGTACACCGGCGTCACGCCGCGCATCCGCAGCCACATGTCGTGGTTGAAGTAGTAGGGCAGCGGGGAGATCACCTCGTCACCCGGGCCGGCGAGCGCATCGGCGACCACGGCGAACGCCTGGTTGCAGCCCGCGGTGACCACGACGTCGTCGGGCGTGAGGTCCCCGCCGTGCTCGCGGGCCAGCTCGTCGGCGATCGCCTGCCGCAACGGCGGGATGCCCGGCACCGGCGCGTAGCCGGACAGGCCGGGGTCCCGTGCGACCTCGACGACGCGCTCGACGACCTCGGGTGCCGGCGGGTACGGCGGCGCGGCCTGCGACAGGTCCAGCAACGGGTGCGTCGCGTTCCGTGCCGGGTCCCGCTCGCCGGCCAGCGCGAGGGCCGCACCGATGGGGGAGTCGCTGCCGGCCGCCGTCGTGGGGTCGAGTCGCACCGTCGGATGCCGCCTTCCGGGTCGTCCTGCGTCGGTCCTGCGGTCCGATCGTCGCCGACGCGGCCCGGGGCGGTCCAGCGACCCTCGGGATACGGTCGCCGCAGCAGGCGTTGCGAGGTGGCACGGTGGTCGAGGTCCGGACGGCGCCCGGCGCGGGGTTCCGCCGCCGGGTCCTGCTCGTCCTGTGCCTCACCGAGATCACCAGCTGGGGCGTCCTCTACTACGCGTTCCCGGTGCTCGCCCCGTCGATCTCGGCGGACACCGGCTGGTCGGTGAGCGCGGTGACCGGCGCGTTCTCCGCGGGCCTCGGGGTGTCCGCGCCGGCCGGGATCGTCGTCGGACGGCTGTTGGACCGGTGGGGCCCGCGCTGGGTGATGACGGCCGGGTCGCTGCTGGGGGTGCCCGCCGTCGTCGGGATCGCCGTCGCACCGTCCTGGCCGTGGTTCCTCGCCGCGTGGCTGGTCGCGGGGCTCGCGCAGTCCGCGACGCTGTACCCGCCCGCGTTCGCGGCGCTGACCCGCTGGTGGGGAAGCGACCGGGTGCGCGCGCTGACCGGGCTCACCCTGGCCGGCGGCCTGGCCAGCACGGTGTTCGCGCCGCTGTCGGCGGCGCTGCTCGGCGGGTTCGGCTGGCGCGGCACCTACCTGGTGCTCGCCGCCGTCCTGCTGGTTGTGACGGTCCCTGCGCACCTGCTCGGGCTGCGCGGCCCGTGGCCGGGGGCCCCCGCCCCGCCCGAGCACGCCGACCCGGGCGCGATCGCGCGCAGCCGCCCGTTCCTGCTGACCGTGGCCGCGGTGTTCCTCGGCACGTTCTGCGGGTTCGCGGTCGCGGTGAACCAGGTGCCGCTGCTCATCGAGCGGGGACTCGACGTACAGACGGCGGCCTGGGCGCTCGGGCTCGGCGGGGTCGGGCAGGTCGCCGGGCGGGCCCTCTACACCCGCGTCGTGGGACGGCTGGCCCCACCGGCACGGGCGGTGCTCGTCCTGGCGGCGCTGGCCGCGTCGACCGCGCTGCTGGGACTGCTGCCCGGCCCGGCGTGGCTGCTGG
>NZ_WWFY01000246.1:0-5559 GCF_009864975.1 Pseudonocardia sp. SID8383 | reverse complement strand
GGCGAGTGCCCCGAGGCCGGCCGTCCGGATGACCCCGTGCCGGGGCCCGGTGAGCCGGGCCAGCCGGGACAGCAGCTGGACGCCGGTGGCGAGCCCGTCCAGGACCCGCTCCCCCGGTGCCGGGGCGGTCGCCAGCGCGGCGAGCGCCGCCGGGACGACGACGGCGGCGGTGTGCACGACGGCCTCGTCGTGGGTGTCGTCGAAGTCCCAGGCGTGGATCAGCGTGGACAGCGCGGTCGCCGCCTGCGGCGCGGCGAGGCGCAGCTCCGTCCACGGCACCGCGACGGCGCCCGGAGAGACGGCGGCGAGGCCGTCGAGCACCCGCCGGGCATCGTCGTTCGCGGCCCCGGCGGCGGCGAGACCGAGCGCGTCCACGAGGAGGTGCAGGAGCTGGTCGCGGTGCTCCGGCGTCAGTCCGGCCCACCGGCCCGGTGTCGACGTCGGGACGGGCGTGCTCACCACGGTGCGGGTCACCCTGCTGCCTCCTGCGCTGGTCGGCGGGCCGGTCTGCCGGTGATCGGGGTCACCCGACCGGCGGCCACGAGGCAAACACGACGAAGGAACACGGGTCAATAGATTCTATAAAATCTAATCAACCGACCATCGAAAGTATCGCCGTGCTAGGTTCAGCCCGCCCGCGGTCCGTCCTGCGGGGCCGAACCGTGCCGAACCGGGCCGAGGCCTGCCGACCCACACCAGGAGCGCCGCAGCCGATGAGCGAGATGGACGCGCCGCCGAAGTCGCGCACGGCCTACGTGCTCGACCGGCTCAAGGCCGATCTCCAGCACGGCGTCATCAACCCCGGTGACCAGCTGCGCCAGACCGCGATCGCGAAGCGCTACGGCGTCAGCCCCACCCCCGTCCGTGAGGCGCTGCGGATCCTCGCCGCCGACGGGACGATCGAGTACACCAGCCACCGCGGCGCCACCGTGCGGGACTTCACCCCGGAGATGGCCCAGGACCTCTACCGCATGCGCGCCGAGCTGGAGGGCCTGGCCTGCGAGGTCGCGGTCGAGCGCATGACCGATGAGGGCTACGCGGCGATCGTCGCAGCGAACGAACGGCTGGTCAGGGCCACCGCCGACGGCGCCGAACCGGCGACCCTGTCGCTGCTCAACAAGGACCTCCACTTCGCGATCTACGAGACGGCCTCCTCGGTGATGGTCGAGGGCATCGCGCTGCTCTGGGCCCGGTTCAAGCCCTCGGTCACGCTATGGGGCGTCGGCGAGTTCAGCCGGGCGCTCGACCAGGACCACGACGCGATCCTGGAGGCGCTCGGCCGCCGGGACGGTCCCGCTGCCCGGGCCGCGATGCACGCCCACGTCATGCACGCGTGGGAACTGCGCCAGACCAGCGAGGAGCTGCGCGCCACCGGCCGGGTGGGCGGGGACGCCCCCGGTTCCGCGGCCTCCTGACCACGCCCGGTGGAGCGTCTCCGGCCCCGCTCGCTGCGCGCACCGTGGTTCCCGTGCCTCGTCCTCGCCACGTTGCTCTCGCACGCCGTGCTCGCCGGCGTCCGCACGCTGATCTCCTACCGGGCACTCGCACTCGGCGGTGACGCGGTCACCGTCGGTCTCGTCACCGGCGCGTTCGCGCTCCTCCCCCTCGTCGTCGCGCTGCACATCGGGCGGGCGGTCGACCGCGGGGGCGGGGTGCTCGTCGTCCGGCTCGGGCTGATCCTGACCGTCGCCGCGGTGCTCGTCGCGGCGGCGAGCCCGTCGGCCGGGTTCCTGATCGGCGCCAGCGCGGTGCTCGGGCTGGGCCAGATCCTGCACACGGTGGCGTGCCAGAGCCTGATCCCGCTGTGGTCTCCTCCGGAGAAGGTCGACGACCGGTTCGGGCAGCTGACGCTCGGGGTCTCGGCCGGGCAGCTGGTCGGGTTCCCCGTCGCCGGGTCGGTCGCGACCCTCACCAACGCCGGAGCGACGACGGGCGAGCAGGTCGCCACCACCCCGGCGCTGCTCGTGATGGCCGGGCTCGCCGCGCTCGCCGTGCCACTGGCGTTCTGGTTCGTACCGGCGGAGCGCATCCGGGTCAGCCGCGCCGACGCCTCGGCCGTCCGGCAGAGCACCCTGGCGATCCTCGGCACTCGGGGGATGAAGCCGGCCGTCTACTCGAGCCTGACGGTCCTGACCGGCATGGACCTGCTCATGGCCTACCTGCCGCTGCTGGGACAGTCGATGGGCCTGGGCGTCGGCGCCGTGACGATGCTTCTCACCGCGCGCAGCGTCGCCTCGGTCGTGTCCCGGGCCGCGATGCCGCTGCTGCTGCGGGCCGTCCCGCGTCGGGTGCTGCTGGTATCGGCCACCCTCGCCTCGGGGGCGCCGATGGCGCTCGTGCCGCTCACGACCGACATCGTGCTGCTGACCGTGATGATGCTCGTCGTCGGCTTCTTCTGGGGGCTGGGCCAGCCGCTCACCATGTCCTGGGTGACGACCGTCGCTGACCCGCACAACCGCGCGGCGGCGCTGTCCGTACGACTGGCGGGCAACCGCATCGGACAGGTCGTCGTGCCGCTCGCCGCGGGCGGGCTGGCCGGCATCACAGGCGCAGGCGCGATCTTCCACGCGGGCGGGCTACTACTGCTCTCGTCAGCGCTGTGCACACTGGTCAGCACGCGCGAACCGCCCGCGGAACCCGGGCGGGTGGCGCCCAGCCGCCACGGAGTCCACCCCACGGACGTCACTTCTCGGCGTACCCGGCGAAGGCCTGCCGGCCGATGACCACGCAGACTCCTCGCCGAGGACCCGAGCGTCGTGCTGGCGCGACATGTCCGGGTGCCGTGTTGGTCATGGTCTGCTGCGTTGCTCCCCGGGCTTTCGTCGTCGACGTCGCGAGGACGGCCCTGACCAGGTCGGCAGCCACGCCTCCACTGTCGCGAGTCGGCCGAACCGGACCACAGGCGCACTCCTGTCAATGCTCCGGCTCCTGACCCGGCAGAGGGCCACCCCCTCCCCGGCGGCCTCGTCGACAAGGGCACCAGAAGCAAGCGGGCGCGGTTCATCCCGCTGATCGCCGAGGTGCGTGGTCTGGTCCAGCACCGGATCGACGTCGTCGGGGGCCGGCCCGACGCCCGGCTGTTCACCGGACCCCGCGGCGGACGGATCACCACCACGGTGTTCCGGGACACCACCCACTGGGATGAGGTCGTCGCGTCACTCGGGTTCGAGCACCTGCGCCGCCACGGACTCCGCCACACCGGCCTGACGTGGATGGCCGACGCCGGCGTCCGGTGCACGTCACGCCAAGATCGCCGGGCACGGGTCGTTGACCACGACGCAGCGCCACCTGCACCCGGATCAGGCCGCGGGGTCGGCCGCCGGGGACTCGCTGATCGCCTCCCTGCGGGCCCCACGGTCCCCACATGGTCCTCACGAGGCTGCGGGATGACCAGCACGGTGATCGATACCCGGACAGCGAAACAGCCCGCCGACCTGGAGTTTTCCAGATCAACGGGCTGCTGTTCGGCCTGTCGGGACGACAGGATTTGAACCTGCGACCCCTTGACCCCCAGTCAAGTGCGCTACCAAGCTGCGCCACGTCCCGGCCACCCCTCGCGGGGCACGTGAACCTTACCGTACCCACGGCAGCATCCCACCGGGGGTGTCGTCCGTGGCGTCGACGCTGCGTACGAGCGCGACGGCCTCGAGCTGCGACCCGACGTCGAGCTTCGCGAGCACCGCCCTGACCTGCGTGCGGACCGTCGGGAGCGACACGACGAAGTGCTCGGCGATGGCGTGCACCCGCACCCCGCCGGCGAGCAGTTCGAGGACCTCCCGCTCGCGGCGGGTCAGGGTCGCGATGCGTCCGCGGACGGCGCGCTGACGGCGGTCCCACTCGACGTAGCGCTGCACGAGCTCGTCGCGATGGGCGGCGTGCAGCAGCGACCGCCCGACGCGGGCCTCCCGGATCGCGACGACCAGTGCGGGCATCGAGGCCGTCTTCGACACCCAGGTGAAGCCGCCCTGGTGCAGGGCCGCGCCGATCCGGGTGGGGCTGGAGCTGCCCGAGAGCACGAGAACCCGCCACCCCTGGGCGCGCAGCCCCGGGATGAGCGGGATGGTGTCGATCCGGCGGCCCTCGGCGTCGCGTCCGAGGTCCAGATCGAGGACCAGCAGTCCGGGCTCGACCCCGGCGACGGCGCGGTGCACGTCGACGTGCGAGTGCGCGGGACGGAACGAGGCCGGTTCGCCCTCCGCGCGCAGGGCCAGCGCCAGCGCCGACCCGACGAGCTCGTGGTCGTCGATGATCAGCACCGTCCCGAGCGGTGCGACCGCCACCGTCCGAGGGTGTGACACCCGCCCGCCCCCCACTCGGGCGGGTGTCACGTCAGGGCTCCCAGCGTGAGCAGGCCACGCCCCAGGAGCGCGGTCCGGCGGTCGAGCGCCGCGACCTCGTTCTCGTACTCCATCGGCCGGGAGCGGAGCTCCCACAGCTCGAGGGCCTGCCGCCAGGCGACGTCACGGGCCAGCACCACCGGAACGTCGGCGACGCAGCCGAGCAGCTGCTCGGACAGCGAGGTCTCGCCGGGGTCCTTCCGGTCGAAGCCGTCGAGCAGGCGGACCATGTGCAGCGAGAACACGTCGTTCACGGCCCGGTAGTCGGCCCGCTCGGCCGGGCCGGGGGTACCGCGCCCGAGGACCGTGCAGGTACGCACGACCGCGGGCGCCAGATCGAAGTTGACGTGCGCGTTCACCCCGACCACCGCGTACTCCGCCGGGGAGATCCGGTCGTGGTGGCGGCGTTCCAGCAGCACCCCCCAGGACCGCGGCGGGGTCCCCCCGGTCGCCTCGGCGTACAGGGCCCGGAAGTAGCGGCGGGCGAACTCGACGTCGAGCCGGACCAGGAAGTCCCGGTCGGCGAACAGGTCGTCGTCGAGCTGGTCCCGGATGCCGCGGGTGATGCGCAGGTAGAGCCGGTTGAACGAGGCGACGCCGTCGCCGGGTCCGTACTCGCACTCGAGGATCTCCTGGAGGTGCTCCAGGTGCGCGACGACGCCGTCGATCGTCTCCGGTGGCGTCGCGAGCAGCGCCGCGACGCGCGCCCGGCCCGCCGGGGCCGTCCCCTCCCCGGAGGGCGTCTCGATGGTGGCCGTCATCGTCGCCTCCGTGTCGCTCGATCCGGTGATCAGCCTGGTCGAGCGTGCCCGGCGACGGTATAGGGCGAATGACCTAGATGTCGGTGCGGTGCTCGCGGAGGACGGCCGCGGCGCTGGTGCGGTTGGTGACGTCGAGCTTGGCGAAGACCGAGGCGAGGTGGGCGCCGACCGTCTTCGGGGTGATGAACAGCCGGGCCGCGATCTGCTTGTTGGTGGCGCCGTCGGCGAGGACCTCCAGCACCTCGCGCTCCCGGTCGGTGAGCCGGGCCAGCGGACCGTCCACGGCGACCGGGGCACGACCGTCCGTCGCGACCGCGGCGAGCTCGGGCACCTCGATCCGGGCCCGGTGGGCGACCTCGGCGATCTCGGTGAGCAGCGGACCGGCCCGCAGGCCCGCGGCGAGCCGGGCGGCGCGGCGCAGGTCCGCGGTGCCCTCCTCGGTGCGGCGGCCCGCCAGCAGC
>NZ_WWFY01000245.1:0-7326 GCF_009864975.1 Pseudonocardia sp. SID8383 | reverse complement strand
TCCCGTCCGTGCTCGGCGCCGACGCGGCCCTGCGCGGCGCCGGACGGGCCGCGCTGGCTCCGGTGATCGCCGACCCGTGGGCCTGGATCACCGGCGACCCGGCGCCGTGACGCGACGGCGCGGCTCAGCCGCCGGGGACGGCCGTACTGGCACGGACGACGAGCTCGGTGGCCAGCTCCAGGCGGGCCGCGGCTCCGGTGACGTCGGCCCGCGGCTCGTCCAGTGCCAGCCGCACGGACTCCCCCGCCATCCGGGCCAGCGGCTGGCGCACCGTGGTGAGCGGGGGGCTCAGGTACTCGCAGACGGTGATGTCGTCGAACCCCACCACCGACAGGTCCTCCGGCACCCGCAGGCCACGACGGTCGGCCTCCTGGTACACCCCGACCGCCTGCATGTCCGACCCGGCGAAGACGGCGGTGGGCGGATCGCGCAGGTCCAGCAGGGCCGCGGCCCCGGCCCGCCCGCCCCCGACGAGGAAGTCCCCGTGGCGCACGAGCTCCTCGTGGGCCTCCACGCCGGCGCGCCGCAGCGCCGCCCGGTAGCCGTCCACCCGCTGCTGGCTGGAGCTCAGCCATGGCGGCCCGGAGACGATGCCGATCCGCCGGTGCCCCAGCGCCACCAGGTGTTCGGTCGCGGCCAGCCCGCCGGCCCAGTTGGTCGCCCCGACCGTGGGGAACGAGGGCGGGGCGTCACCCACCGGGTCCAGCAGGACCACCGGCGCCTCGAGGGCGGCCAGCCGGTCGGAGGTCTCCGGGTCACGGTCGCCGACGACCACCACGACACCGTCGCTGCCCCGCCCGGCGATCCGGTCGAGCCAGGCCCGCGAGCCGGGGTCGTCGTAGCCGGTGGTGTTGAGCACGACCTGCCGGTCGGTGCGCCGGGCCTCGGCCTCGGCGCCCCGCAGCACCTCCATCGCCCAGAACGAGTCGAGGCGGTCGACGACCACGTCGACCAGCCCGGTCCGGCGTCGCGTCGCCCCGCCGCGACGGCGGTAGCCGCTCTCGGCCACGACCTGCTGCACCAGCTCGCGGGTGGACCGGGCGACGTCGGCCCGCCCGTTGAGGACCTTCGAGACGGTCGGGACCGAGACACCCGCCTGTTCGGCGACCTCGGCGATCGTCACACGGCTGCGTTTCACGCCCGCACCTTATCGAAAGTTTCAAAGATCGTCGTCGACACATCGCACCTTGACGGCCCCGTACGAGCGCTCTAACTTGCGTTCATCGCGTTCGCAAGTCTCGGAAACTTTCGATCGACTGCTCAAGGGAGAGCCCATGTCGACCTGGTCACGCGTCCGCCGGACCGTCCTCGCGGCGGCACTCGCCACCGGCCTCGCCGCCGTCGCCGCCTGCGGGGGTACCGCCGGTCCACAGGCCGGCGGCGGGGCCGGCCAACTCACCCTCTGGACCCTGCAGAACGAGGGGATCAACTCCGTCCAGCAGGCCGCCGTGGACCGCTTCAACGACGCCGGTGGCCCGCAGATCGACCTGACCACCTATCTCAACGACCCCTACAAGTCCGCCCTGCAGACCGCCATCGGTTCCCCGAACGGACCGGACGTCTTCTACAACTGGGGCGGGGGCAACCTGAAGGGCTACGCCGACGCCGGGCAGGCCGCCGACCTGACCGCCGCGCTCGACGCCCGGCCGGAGGTGAAGCAGGCCTTCCTCCCGCAGGTGCTGGAGACCGGCACGATCGACGGCAAGGTCTACGGCATCCCCATGCAGGGCGTGCAGCCGCTGTCGTTCTTCTACAACAAGGACGTGTTCGCGCAGGCGGGCATCACCGAGTTCCCGACCACCTGGCAGGGCTTCCTCGACACCGTCGACCGGCTCAAGGCCGCCGGGGTGCAGCCGATCGCGCTCGCCGGGGCCCAGTCGTGGACCGAGATGATGTACCCGGAGTACCTGCTCGACCGGGTCGGCGGCTCGGAGAAGTTCCAGGCCATCGCCGACGGCAAGCCCGGCGCCTGGCGTGACCCGGCCGTGGTGCAGGCGATGACGATGGTCCAGGACCTGGTGGACCGCGGTGCGTTCGGCACCAACTTCACCGCCGTCGACTACGACAACCAGGCCTCGCAGGCGCTGCTGACGAGCGGTCGCGCGGCGATGGAGCTGATGGGGTCCTGGCAGGTCACCAGCCTCAACGACAACTTCCCCGACTTCCTGGAGCAGGGCAAGCTCGGCTGGGCGCCGTTCCCGGCCGTCGAGGGCGGCGCGGGCGACCCCAGCACCGTGATCGGCAACCCGTCGAACTACTACTCGGTCAGCGCGCGGTCGGCCGACGTCCCGGCGGCGACCGACTTCCTGCTCACGCAGATGACCGACCCGCAGTACGTGCAGGGCATGCTGGAGAAGGGGCAGGTCCCCGCCCTGACCGGGATCGAGCAGCAGGTCGCCTCGGCCGGGCCGTTCGCGGACTTCAACACCTACACCTACGACCAGACGAAGAACGCCGCGACGTTCGTCCAGTCCTGGGACCAGGCGCTGCCCGCCGCCGAGGCGCAGACCATGCTGACCAACCTCTCCAAGGTCTTCACCAAGGAGCTGACGCCGCGGCAGTTCGCCGAGGCGATGGACAGCGCAGGCCGATGAGCACCACGTCGGTGACCGGGTCGGGGCGGCCCGGGTTCGTCTGGGCCGCCCCCGCCCTGGCCTTCTTCGCGCTCTTCGCGCTGCTGCCGATGCTCGCCGTCGTCGTCCTCAGCTTCACCGCCTACGACGGCCTGTCCGCGCCGCGGTGGACCGGGCTCGACAACTGGGTCCGGCTCGGCTCGGACCCGCTGTTCACCGAATCGCTGCGGCTGTCGTTCGTCCTGACCGGGGTCTCCTGGGTGGTGCAGACCGCCGTCGCCCTGCCGCTGGGGGTCTGGCTCGCCGGCCGCGGCCGGTCGCGGGCCGTGCTGGCGGCGCTGTTCTTCGTGCCGCTGCTGATGTCCAGCGCCGCCATCGCGGTGCTGTGGGGCACCCTGTTCGACCCCAACTTCGGCCTGGCGTCGGTGCTCGGTCCGCTGGTCGGCATCGACGACGGCAACATCATCGGCAGCAACCGGTACGCCTTCGCCGCGGTGATCGCGGTGATCGCCTGGCAGTACATGCCGTTCCACACCCTGCTCTACCAGGCCGCGGCCCGGGCGATCCCGGCGCAGCTCTACGAAGCGGCCCTGATCGACGGTGCCGGACGCTGGCGGACCTTCGTCTCGATCACCGTCCCGCAGCTGCGGGACACGATCATCACCTCCGGCGTGCTGATCGTGGTCGGCTCGATGACGACGTTCGAGGTCGTGCTGATCCTGACCGGCGGCGGGCCCGGCACCGCCTCCCGGATCCTCCCGCTGCACATGTACCTGGAGGGGTTCCGCAGCTTCGACATGGGTTATGCGAGCGCGCTGGCCGTCGTGCTGCTGGTGCTGGGCACCACGCTCTCGCTGGTGATCGCCCGGGTGACCGGCTATCGCCGGATGACCAGCCAACGGGAGGGGATGTGAGCACGATGTCCGCCACCACCACCGGTCCCGCGCCCGGGCGGGACGTACCCCCCGCGCCCGCGGGCCCGCCGCGGCCGGGCCGGGTCCGCCGCGCCCGTCCGAACCTCGTGGGGGGCCTCGGGGCGGGCGTCTGGTTCGTCGTGGTCGCCGTCCCGCTGTACTTCCTGCTCGTCACCAGTTTCCGGGCGTCGTCGGACTACCTCTCCGACGGACCGCTCGCGGTGCCGTCGGGCCTGACGACCGACAACTACCTCGAGGTGCTGTCCTCGAACTTCCCGCGCTACTTCCTCAACAACGTCCTGGTCGCGGCGGCCTGCGTCGCGATCGTGCTCGTCCTGGCCCTGCCCGCGGCGTACGCGATCGTCCGCAGCCGCAGCCGCTGGGTCGCCCGCGGCTTCACCGTCCTGCTGCTCGGGCTCGCCGTGCCCGCCCAGGCCGTGATCGTCCCGCTGTACCTGATGGTCACCCAGCTGCGGCTCTACGACACCCTGCTCGCGATCATCCTGCCGACGGCGGCGTTCGCCCTGCCGCTCGCCGTGGTCGTGCTGTCCTCGAGCCTGCGCGACATCCCGGGCGAGCTGTTCGAGGCCGCGGTGCTCGACGGGGCGGGCCCCGGACGGGTGCTGGTGTCGCTCGTGCTGCCGCTGGCCCGCCCCGGGCTCGCGACGATCGGCATCTTCACCGCGTTGCAGGCGTGGAACGGGTTCCTGTTCCCGCTGGTCCTGACCCAGGACGCCTCGGTGCGCGTGCTGACGCTGGGGCTGTGGGACTTCCAGGGCCAGTACGGCACGAACGTCCCGCTCATCACCGCCGCGGTGCTGCTCTCGCTGCTGCCGTTGCTCGTCGTCTACCTGCTCGGGCGCCGCTTCCTGCTCGCCGGCCTCACCGCCGGCGCCGGCCGCTGAGCCCCCTCCCGTCCTGTGAAAGGCCCTCATGAGCACGGATCTGTCCCCGTCCATGACCACCGGTTCCGACCCGCGCCCCGCCGCCCTGCTCGCCAGGATGACCCTGGAGGAGAAGCTCGCCCAGCTCGTCGGGCTGTGGGAGGGGCGTGACCACGCCGCCGACACCGACACCGACGGCGACGTCGCGCCGATGCAGGACTCGATGCAGTCCGGCCACGCGGGCTTCGACTCCTTCGCCCGCGACGGCCTCGGCCAGCTCACCCGGGTGTTCGGCACCGCCCCGGTGGAGCCCGCCGACGGCCTGACCCACCTCGCCGACCGGCAGCGCAGGCTGGGCGCCGCGACCCGGCTGCGGATCCCGGCGCTGGTGCACGAGGAGTGCCTGACCGGGCTCGCCGCCTGGCGGGCGACGACGTTCCCGGCGCCACCGAGCTGGGGCGCGGCGTTCGACCCGGGCCTCGTCGAGGAGATGGCGGCCGCGATCGGGACGACGATGGCCGATCTCGGGGTGCACCAGGGCCTCGCCCCGGTGCTCGACGTCGTCCGCGACGCCCGCTGGGGCCGGGTCGAGGAGTGCATCGGGGAGGACCCCTACCTCGTCGGCACGATCGGCACGGCCTACGTGCGCGGGCTGCAGTCCGCCGGGGTCGTCGCGACGCTGAAGCACTTCGTCGGCTACTCCGCCTCGCAGTCCGGGCGCAACCTCGCCCCGGTGCACGCCGGGCCCCGTGAACTCGCCGACGTGCTGCTGCCGCCGTTCGAGATGGCGGTGCTCGACGGCGGTGCCGGCTCGGTCATGAACTCCTACGCCGAGGTCGACGGGCTCCCCGTGGCGGCCGACGCCGGACTGCTCACCGGGGTGCTGCGTGACCGGTGGGGATTCACGGGCACCGTGGTCGCCGACTACTTCTCCATCGCGTTCCTGCACACCCTGCACGGGACCGCGGGCGACCTCGGCGCCGCCGCGGAGCAGGCGCTGGTCGCGGGGATCGACGTGGAGCTGCCCACCGGCACCGCGTACCTGGAGCCGCTGGCCGAGCGGGTCCGCTCGGGCGGGCTGCCCGAGCACGTCGTCGACCGGGCCGTGCTGCGGGTGCTGGAGCAGAAGGCCCACCTCGGGCTGCTCGACGACGGCGCCGCGGCCCGCGCCGCGGAGCAGGCCACCGCACGCGCCGCGGCGCCGGTCGACCTCGACCCGCCGGAGCACCGGGCGATCGCCGCGCGGCTGGCGGAGCAGTCGGTCGTGCTGCTGCACGACGACGGCGTCCTGCCGCTCGCGCCCGGCACCCGCCGGATCGCCGTCCTCGGCCCGAACGCCGACGACCCGGCCGCGCTGATGGGCTGCTACAGCTTCGCCAACCACGTCCTGCCCCAGCACCCGGGCACGGAGCTCGGCCTGGACGTACCGACCGTGCTCGACGCCCTGCGCCGTGAGCGGCCGGACGCCGAGCTGGTCCACGTGCGGGGGTGCGACGTCGACACGTCCGACCGGTCGGGCTTCGACGCGGCGGTGCGGGCCGCGGCGGGCTCCGACCTGGCCGTCGTCGTGGCCGGTGACCGCGCCGGGCTGTTCGGCCGTGGCACCTCCGGCGAGGGCTGCGACACCGACACCCTGGAGCTGCCGGGGGTGCAGCGGGAGTTCGTCGAGGCCGTGCTGGACGGCGGCACACCGGTGGTGCTCGTGCTGCTGACCGGCCGTCCCTACGTGCTGGACTGGGCGCTGGCCCGGTGCGCGGCCGTGGTGCAGGCGTTCTTCCCCGGTCAGGAGGGCGCGGGCGCGGTGGCCGGCGTGCTGTCGGGCCGGATCAACCCGTCCGGGCGGCTCCCGGTGAGCCTGCCCCGGTCAGCGGGGGCGCAGCCGTACTCCTACCTGCACCCCCGGCTCGGCGCGGCGAGCCCGGTGACCGCGATCGACACCGCACCGGTACGGCCGTTCGGGTTCGGGCTGAGCTACACCCGGTTCAGCCACTCCGACCTGCGGATCGACCGGGCACGGGTACCCACCGACGGAGCATTCACCGTGACCTGCCGGGTCCGCAACGACGGTGACCGCGCGGGTGCCGACGTCGTCCAGCTCTACGGCACCGACACCGTCGCCTCGGTCACCCGGCCACAGCGCGCGCTGCTCGGGTACGCACGGGTCCCGCTCGAGCCCGGCGCCGCCGCCGACGTCGTGTTCGACGTGCCGGCCCGCCGGCTCGCGCTGCACGACCGCAGGATGTGCCACGTCGTCGAGCCGGGCGCCGTCCAGCTGTTCGTCGGTACCTCCTGCACCGACCCGGTGCTGCACGGCGCCGTCGAGCTGGTCGGCCCGGTGCACGAGGTCCGGGTCACCGACCGGCGGATCGTCGACGTCCGGGTCGTCCCCTGCTGATCGCGACGGTTGTCACCCCCCGGAAACGTGTCGGGTCTTGCGGCGGGACCACGATCCACGTGAGGTGGTCCCATGTGCGGCGTCGTGGGCGGTATCCGGATCGACGGCCACACCTCTGATGCGGGGCCGGTCCCGGACGCCGGGGCCACGCCGCCCGGCCGGTATCTTCTCGTTCCGGCCGGGCACCGGGGGCCGGGGCGCCACCCCGCCGGGGGCGTGCACCGGTGTCCCGTGCCCGCGTCCGCGGTCCGCAGCGGCACGAACGGGGGTGGTGACGGGTGAGGTCCGTGCGGGAGGGCACACCCGCCCCGGACACGGCGTCCGTGTCCTCCGCCGGGGCCGAACCCGGGCACCACTCGCCCGCGGTGTCCCCCGACGGCACCCGCATCGCCTGGATCTCCGACCGCACCGGGCGCCCGCGGGTGCACGTCGCGGCGCTGCCGGCGGACGGACCGGTCGACCCGGACGGGGCGCGGGTACTGGAGGCCCCCGGCCCGCACGCCGACGTGACCGCGCTGTCCTGGTCCCCCGACGGCAGCCGGATCGCGGTGCAGGTCGCC
>NZ_WWFY01000244.1:0-7398 GCF_009864975.1 Pseudonocardia sp. SID8383 | reverse complement strand
CCAGGGCGTTCGCCGACCGCGGGGTGCGGCGCGGGGACCTGGTGTCGATCGCGCTGCCGAACAGCGCCGCGCACCTCGAGAGCTCGGTCGCGGCGTGGAAGGTCGGCGCGGTGCCGCAGCCGCTGTCGGCCCGGCTGCCCGCCGCCGAGCGCGACGCGGTGCTCGCCGTCGCCGCGCCGGCGCTCGTCGTCGACACCCCGGTCGACGCCGGCTCCTACGACGACGGCCCGCTCCCCGACGTCGTCGGGCCCAGCTGGAAGGCCCCCACCTCGGGCGGGTCGACCGGTACCCCGAAGGTGATCGTCGCCGGTCAGGCCGCCTGCGTCGAACAGGTCCTGGCCCGCGCCGACGGGCTGCGCATCGACCGCGACGGCGTCTTCGGCTGCACCGCGCCGCTGCACCACAACGCGCCCTTCATGTTCACGCTGATGGCGTTGCTCCAGGGCCACCACGTCGTGCTCATGGGCCGGTTCGACGCCGCCCGCGCACTCGCGATGATCCCCGCGTACGGCGTCACCTGGCTCTACGCGGTGCCGACCATGATGAGCCGGATGCTGCGCCTGCCCGACGCCGACTGGGCCGCCTGCGACACCGGGAGCCTGCGGACCGTGCTGCACGTCGGCGCGCCCTGCCCGCCGGAGGTCAAGCGCGGCTGGATCGACCGGGTCGGCGCGGAGACGGTGTTCGAGATCTACTCCGGCACCGAGTCGCAGGCCGGCACCGCGATCGACGGCCACGACTGGCTGGCCCACCCGGGGTCGGTCGGGCGGGTCACCCGCGGCGAGATCACCGTCCGCGACGACGACGGCCGTGAGCTCGGCCCCGGTGTCACCGGTGAGATCTGGATGCGGTCGGGCGGGGCGCCGACGTACCACTACCTGGGCGCCTCCGCCCACGAGCGCGACGGCTGGGAGTCGCTCGGCGACATGGGCTCACTGGACGCCGACGGCTACCTGTACCTGGCCGACCGGCGCTCGGACATGATCCTCGTCGGCGGCGCGAACGTGTACCCGGCGGAGGTCGAGGCGGCGCTGACCGCGCATCCCGGGGTACGGGACGCCGTCGTCGTCGGGCTGCCGGATTCCGACTACGGGCACGTCGTGCACGCCGTCGTACAGGCCGAACCGGGCATCGAGAACGATCTTCGCGAGTTCCTCGACGGGCGTCTGAGCAGGGCGAAACAGCCACGGAGCATCGACGTCGTCGACCACCCGCTGCGCGACGACGCCGGGAAGGTGCGCCGCTCGGAGATCGCCGCGCGCGCCGCGGACGCTCGACGGCGCGCAACGGCGGACGGTGCGACAGGATGACGTCCATGACCGACCTCCTGGACCGTCTGCGCGAGCTGCAGGTGTCCGCCATCTGCGACGCCGACAAGTCGCTCCCCGTGGTGGACCCCGCGATCCGGGCCCTGGTGCCGGACGTGTCGATGGCCGGGCCCGCGGTGACGGTGTCCTGTGTGGACGACCACCTGCCGATGTTCGCTGCGCTGTCCGCGGCCCGCCCCGGCTCGGTGCTCGTGGTCGCCGGAGGGGGTGGTCACCGCGCCGTGTCCGGTGAGCTGTTCGCGACCGAGGCGAAGCGGCGCGGGCTGGCCGGGATCGTCGTCGACGGGCTGGTCCGCGACGTCCGCGGGCTGCGCGGGATCGGACTGCCGGTGTTCGCCCGCGGGACCTGCCCGGCCTCGGGCAGCACGAGCGACCCGGGCACCGTCGACGAGATGGTGTCGTTCGGCGGGCTCGTCGTGAGCCCGGGCGACCTGGTGTGCGGCGACGACGACGGCCTGCTGATCGCCGCGCCGGACCGGCTCGCCGAGGTCGTCGACGCCGCCGAGGGCATCGAGGCCGCCGAGCGCGCGCTGGTCTCGGCCATGCGCAACGGCCACGACCTGCACTCGCTGACCACGGTCGTCGAGCACGTCGCGGCGCTGCGCCGGGGCGAGCCCAGCGCACTGGGGTTCAAGGTCTGAGCGGGCCGCTCAGGCCGCGACCGAGTCCCAGCTGAACTCCTCGGTCATCGAGCCGGGGCAGTCCGGGCACGGGACGGCGACGCCCGCCGTCTCGTCACCGGGGAGCTCGGCCTCCGCGCCGCAGCCGGCGCACCGCTGCCAGGACACCAGTTCTCCGTACATGTGTTCGAGGGTGAACCACATCGGTGTAGTTCGCAACCCCGCAGGTCCGGGGGCGGATCAGACGTCGTCGATCAGGTCCGCGACCGAGGAGACGACCCGCGTCGGGCGGAACGGGAACCGGTCGATCTCGTGCTCCCTGGTGATGCCCGAGAGCACCAGCACCGTGCGCATCCCGGCCTCCAGTCCGGCCAGGATGTCGGTGTCCATCCGGTCGCCGATCATGACCGTGGACTCCGAGTGCGCGCCGAGCCGGTTGAGCGCGGCCCGCATCATCAGCGGGTTCGGCTTGCCGACGAAGTACGGGTCGACCCCGGTGGCCTTGGAGATCATCGCGGCGACCGAGCCGGTCGCGGGGAGGATGCCCTCCGGGGACGGGCCGGTCGCGTCGGGGTTGGTGGCGACGAACCGGGAGCCCCGCTCGACCAGGCGCATCGCGGTCGCGATCGAGGAGAAGCTGTAGGTGCGGGTCTCGCCGAGCACGACGTAGTCGGGGTTGCGGTCGGTGATGACATAGCCGATGTCGTGCAGCGCGGTGGTCAGCCCGGCCTCGCCGATCACGTAGGCGCTGCCCTGCGGGCGCTGCTCGCCGAGGAACGCGGCGGTGGCGAGCGCGGAGGTCCAGATCGACTCCTCCGGCACGTCGAGGCCGGTGGCCTGCAAGCGGTAGCGCAGGTCTCGGGGGGTGTGGATGCTGTTGTTGGTCAGGACCAGGAACGGGACGCTCTTGTCCCGCAGCCGCGACAGCAGCGTGTCCGCACCCGGGACGATGCTGCCCTCGCGGACGAGGACGCCGTCCATGTCGGTCATCCAGCACTCGATCGGCTTCTGCTCCACGGGTCCGACCCTAGACCTGCGACGGTTGGCAGGCCGGGCACCAGAACAGGTTGCGGTTCTGGTGCTCGGCGTGCCGTACCGGCGTGCCGCAGACGAGGCAGTCCATCCCGGTGCGGCGGTAGACGTAGACCTCGCCGCCGTGGCGGTCCTTCCGTCCGGCCTGACCGCGCCGGCGCGGGTCGTGCTCGGGACGCACGGTGTCGATACGGCCGGTCCGCACGCCGTCGCGCATGAGCACGACGAGGTCGGCCCACATCGCGTCCCACGTCTCCCGGTCCAGCGACCGGCCCGGGAGCTGCGGGTCCAGGCCGTGCCGGAACAGCACCTCGGCGCGGTAGACGTTCCCGACGCCGGCCAGCACCTTCTGGTCCATCAGCAGCGTCGCGAGCGGGCTGCGCGAGGCCGAGATGCGGGCCCAGACCGTGTCCGGGTCGGCGTCGGGACGCAGCGGGTCCGCTCCCAGCCGGGCCCGCAGGGCGCGGGCCTCGGCCGAGGTGAGGAGCTCACAGGCGGTCGGGCCGCGCAGGTCGGCGTAGTGGGTCTGCCCGACCAGGCGCATCCGCAGCTGCCCGACCGGTTCCGGCGCGGGCAGCGGCTGTTCGACGAACGTGCCGTACAGCCCGAGGTGGACGTGCACGACGCGGTCGCGGCCGTAGCGGTGGAACAGGTGCTTGCCGTGGGCCTCGGCCCCGGTCATCACCTCACCGTCGAGCAGCGCCGCAGAGGCTCCGAAACGGCCCTGCGGGCTGGACACGCCGACCGGCCGGCGCACGAACAGCTTCCGGTGCAGCCGCGCCAGCCGGTGCAGCGTGTGTCCCTCGGGCATCCCGGCTCCGGGTCAGGACGCGGGAAGCTCGATCTCGCCGGTCCGCTCGTAGTCGAGGACCTGGTCGATGCGCCGCTGGTGGCGCGCGTCGCCGGAGAACGGGGTGGCCAGGAAGGCGTCGACGATCGCGACGACCTCGTCGAAGCTGTGCTGCCGCGCGCCGACACCGATGATCTGGGCGTCGTTGTGCTCGCGGGCGAGCGTCGCGGTGGCCTCGTTCCACGCCAGCGCGGCGCGGATGCCCTGCACCTTGTTGGCGGCGATCTGCTCGCCGTTGCCGGACCCGCCCAGCACGATGCCGAGGGACTCCGGGTCCTCGACCACGCGCCGCGCGGTCTCGATGCACCAGGCGGGGTAGTCGTCGAGGGCGTCGTAGGTCGGAGCCCCGACGTCGATCGCCTCGATCCCCTGCTCGGTCAGGTACTCGACGAGCTTGCCCTTGACCTCGAAACCGGCGTGGTCACTGCCCAGGTAGACGCGCACGGGGCACGATCCTCCCCCATGCGGATCAGCGGCGTGGACGGGGTCCCGGGTGGCTGGGTGGTGTGCGTGCTCTCCGGCAGCGGACGGACACGTGAGGTGACGTGGACGGTGGTCCCCGACGCGGCGTCGGTACTCGCCGCGACGGCCGGGTGCGACGCCGTCGGGATCGACATCCCGCTGTCGGTCCCGGCCGGTGCGCAGCGCCGCGAGGCCGAGATCCTCGCGTCGGCGCGGCTGGGCCGGGCGCGGTCCTCCCTGTTCCCGACCCCGCCCGCCCCGGTGCTCGACGCAGGCTCCTACGACGAGGCCTGCGCCGCCGCCCAGGCCGTCACGGGGAAGAAGATCAGCCTGCAGACCTGGTACATCGTCGGGAAGATCCGCGAGTTCCAGCAGGTGCGGCTGCCGTCGTCGGTGGTCGAGGCGCACCCGGAGCTGACGTTCCGCACCATGGCACCGTCGCGTGCGTTCGCGGCGAAGAAGACCGCGCGCGGGGCGGGCCAGCGGGTCGCGGCGCTGTCGGAGTGGGTCCCCTCCGCCGCGTCGCTCGGTGACCTGCCCACCGCCGCCCGGCTCGACGACGTCCTCGACGCGCTGGCCTGCGCCTGGACCGCGGAACGCGTGGCCCACGGGACCGCGGAGCTGCTCGGCCCGGGAACCGACGCCCTGGGCCGGTCCACCGCGATCGCGGTCTGAGCGCGAGGATCACCGGATGGACGGGCAGCGGTCGGGCGGGCAGCGGTCGGACGGGCGCTGGCTCGAGCTCGCCGACGGGGTACTCGCCCGCCGGCACCACGAGCTCGACCTGACCACCGGTCTCGTGCTCGGCACGTCCGCCGCCCTGGTCATCGACACCCGCGGCGACACCGCCCAGGGCGCCGAGCTCGCCACCGCGGTGCGCGCGGTGACCGCCCTGCCGGCCGTCGTGGCCCTCACCCACGCCCACTTCGACCACTGCTTCGGCACCGCCGCGTTCCCGGGCGCCCCGGTGTACGCCCAGGCCGGCTGCGCGGGTGCACTGCTGGCGACGGCCGCCGCCCAGCGCGCCCACTGGTCCCGGCACTACCGTGACGCCGGGAGCGCCGGCAGCTCCGGGGGATCCGGCAGCTCCGCCGCCGCGACGGCCGACGCGCTCGCCGCCACCGTCCCGGTCCTCCCCGACCGCCCGGTCTGCCCCCGCCCGGCCTCCGTGCACACGCTCGACCTGGGCGGACGCGTCGTGCAGCTCGTGCACCCCGGCCCCGCGCACACCGGACACGACCTGGCGGTGCACGTCCCGGACGCGGGCGTGCTCTTCGCCGGGGACCTGCTGGAGAACGGGGCGCCGCCGTCGTTCGGGCCGGACTCCTACCGCCGCGACTGGGCGGCCGCCGTGGGGCTGCTGCTCGACGTCGCCGCAGCCCCCGCCGCCACCGGGACACGGGTGTTCGTCCCGGGGCACGGCGATCCCCTGTCGCCCGACGAGGCGGCGGCACAGCACGCGGACCTGCTGCGGATCGCCCGGGCGGCCGAGGCCTCCGCCGCCGTGGTCCCGGGTGCTCTCCCGGAGAACTCGCTCGACCGGTAAGCGATTCCACGCGCCGAGCGTCTGCCGACCACCGCGTGTCGGCCGTGCAGGCCGAGCCGTGAGCCGGTGTTCCCCGATATCGGGGTGGGCACGGTTCGCTCTACGAATCCGCTTACCCGGTAAGCGAGTTCACGGATCCTCTGCCCGCGGCAGCGGTGATCGGCCGCAGTGGTCGGCACACGTCACCCGTCCGGTCGAGCCCGCCGTGATGGGGCCGCGCCGGTGCCGGACCGCGGTGGGACGCCCATCGGCGTGGCGAGGTTCGACGAAGCTGCGGGCCCGCGCGCGGCGGCCGGCGGACATGGGCGGCTCCGTGGGGTCGGCAGATCCGGACACGCTGGAGAGAACAGCCGGTGGGAACTGGTCCGGACAGACGTCCGGATACCGCCGTACGGACCACCGGACGGAGTGGCGTCGGGCGCGATCGTCGCGGGACACACGGACGTAACAGCGGACACCTAGCGTCACCGGCCGTGGGGAACGTGCCGCTGGTGGGGGTCGAGGAGGAGTTCCACGTGGTCGGCCTGGCCGACCGCCGGGCCGCGCCCGACGCGGAACGGTTGCTGGAGCACCTGGACGGGGCGGAGTTCTTCCCCGAGCTGCAACGGTCGCTGGTCGAGACCAACTCGCCCGCGACGCCGTCGCTGGACGAGCTGCGCACCCACGTGCGACGCCTGCGTACCCGGCTGCGCGAGGCGGCCGAACCGCTGGGGCTGGGTGTGGTCGCGGCCGGGACGGTGCCGCTGGTCGACCTGTCCGGCGACGACATCTCCGCCGGAGCCCGGTACGAGCGGATGCAGCACGAGTACCAGATGCTGGTGCGCGAGCAGCACATCTGCGGGGTGCAGGTGCACGTCGACGTCCCCGACCGCGACACCGCCGTGCAGGTCTCGCGCCGGGTCTCCCCCGCCCTGCCGACCCTGCTCGCCATCACCGCCAGCTCGCCGTACTGGCGCGGCCACGACACCGGCTACGCCAGCTACCGCAGCATGATCTGGCAGCGCTGGCCCACCGCCGGGCCGCCCGGCGACGTCACCACCGCCGCCGAGTACGACACGATGATCGACGAGCTCATCGCGTCCGGGACGATCAGCGACGCCGGGATGCTCTACTTCGACGTCCGACCCAGCGCACACCTGCCGACCGTCGAGCTGCGGCTGTGCGACGCCTGTCCCGACGTCGACGACGTCGTGCTGGTCGCGGGTCTGTTCCGCGCGCTGGTCGGGCGGGCCCGCGCCGACACCGAGGCGGGCAGGCCGCTGCCCCGCGCCCGGTACGAGCTGCTGCGTGCGGCCGGGTGGCGGGCCGCGCGGTCCGGGCTGGAGGGCGACCTCGTCGAGATCGGCCGGGCCCCTGCCGGTCCCCCGACGCTGAGCTCCCCGTCGGTGCAGCTGCGCGCGCTGGTGGAGGACCTGCGGCCGTGGCTGGAGGAGGTCGGCGACCACGAGCAGGTCGCCGAGCTGGCCGAGGGCGTCCTGGCCCGCGGATCGGGCGCGGCGGCGCAACGGCGCGCGTTCGGGCGTCGCGGGTCGCTGACCGACGTGGTCGACGAGCTGCTGG
>NZ_WWFY01000243.1:0-8217 GCF_009864975.1 Pseudonocardia sp. SID8383 | reverse complement strand
GGTCGGCGGGTGCGCCGGCGCCCGGTCCGGGTCGCCCGGCGCAGCCAGGGGTTCGGCCCGGAAGACCCGCACCGTCGCTCCGATGTCCATGACGCCCCACCCCCGTGTGCCCGGGCGGGGCCGTGCCCGGCACCGCGCGAAGGCCCAGGATCCGTCCTGCACCCCGGGGCGCGGCACCGCCGTACGGTGCCGCGGCTCACCCCCGGACGGGCGGTTACCGCAGGTCGCACGGGTCTAGGCTGACGTGCATGGCGGTGAGGATCGGTGTGCTGGCCCTGCAGGGCAACGTCCGCGAGCACGTGGCGGCGCTGACCGCGGCGGGCGCCGAGGCCGTGCCGGTCCGCCGTGCGTCCGAGCTGGCCGCGGTGGACGGCATCGTCCTGCCCGGCGGCGAGTCGACGACCATGTCCAAGCTGCTCGACACCTTCGAGCTGCTGGAGCCGCTGCGGGCCCGGCTCCGCGACGGGCTGCCCGCCTACGGATCGTGCGCCGGCATGATCCTGCTGGCCGAGGAGATCCTCGACGGCCGCCCCGACCAGCACCAGCTCGGCGGGCTCGACGTCGTCGTGCGGCGCAACGCCTTCGGCCGCCAGGTCGACTCCTTCGAGACCGATCTGGACTTCACCGGGCTCATCGGTGGTCCGGTGCACGCGGTCTTCATCCGCGCCCCGTGGGTGGAGAAGACCGGCGGCGACGTCGAGGTGCTCGCCTCCGTCCCGGACGTCACGAGCGCCGGTGCCGACGCGGGTGAGGCGGCCGGGCGCGCGGTCGCGATCCGGCAGGGCCCGGTGCTCGCCACGTCGTTCCACCCCGAGCTGACCGGGGACCGGCGGGTGCACGCGCTGTTCGTCGACATGGTGCGCGCCGCAGGCTGACCCCCCACGGGGGTGGGGGATACCCCAGGTCCACCGGGGGGAGCGCCGTGTGGGCCGGCCGGCCCGGCCCGGGGACCCTGGAAAGCATGACCACCACCGTCGTGCCCAGCGGGTCGCGCCCCGTCCTGCCCTCCGCGGTGGACCTCAGCGTCGCGCTGTGGCTCGGCGCCATCCTGGCCGGGCTCGCCGAGTCCCTGGTCCGGCTGGCCGCACCGGTGCCGCCCACGACCGGGGAGCTGGCCGTCCGCGCCGGGATCTACCTGGTCCTGGGCGTGGTCGTGCTGCAGCTGCGCTCCGGGCACGGCGTGTACCGGTGGACCGTCCTCGGCGTGCTCGGTGTACTCGGGACGGCCTCACTGGTCGTCGAACCGGTGCGCGCCCTCACCGACGGGGGCTCGGTCGGGCTGTTCCTGGTGTCCGCGACCGCGCCCGAGCTCGTCGCGGCGGCGCTGCGCGGTCTGCACGTGGCCGAGGTGGTCGGCGCCGTCGTGCTGCTGTTCCACCCCGCCGCGCGGGCCTTCTACCGGACGACCTCACCCTCGACGACGGTCGTCGCCACGCCTGCGGGGATCCGGTAGCGGATCAGCCGGGAGCTGTTCGCGACGACCGCGACGCTGGAGGCGTTGTGCAGGATCGCCGCGACCACCGGTGACATCGCCCCGCCGGCGGAGACCAGCAGCCCGGCCGCGTTCACCGCGATCGACATGCCGTAGTTCTGCCGGATCAGGGTGATCGAGCGCCGCCCAAGGTCACGCAGGTCGAGCAGCGCGTGGAGGTCGTCGGCGGCGAGGGCGACGTCCGCGGTCTCGACCGCCACGTCGGTCCCGGCCACGCCCATCGCGATCCCGATGTCGGCCAACGCCAGCGCGGGGGCGTCGTTCGTGCCGTCGCCGATCATCGCGACGGTGTGGCCCTCGGCCTGCAGCGCCCGGACCACGTCCTGCTTCTGCTCGGGCATGACCTCGGCGCGGTACTCGGTGATGCCGAGCTCCTCGGCGACGGCCTTCGCGGTCTGCGGGTGGTCGCCGGTGAGCATGACGATCCGGGTGACGCCGTCGGCACGCAGCCGTTCCAGCACGTCGCGGGCCTCGGTCCGCACGGTGTCGCGCAGCGAGACCAGGCCGACCAGCGCGCCGTCGACGGCGAGCAGCAGGGGCGTCTCCGAGGCCTTCTGCAGTCGCCGCACCCAGTCCGCAGCCTTGCGCGGGACCGTGACGCCCTGGGCGCGGAGCAGGTCGCGTGAGCCGATGAGCAGTACCCGTCCGTCGGCCTGGACCCGCATGCCCTGGCCGAGCAGGACCTCGCACTCCTCGTGCGGCGGGATCTCGATCCGCCGCTCCTCGGTGGAGCGGATGACCGCCTGTGCCAGCGGGTGCCGGGAGTGGATCTCCGAGGACGCGGCGTAGGCCAGGACCTGCTCGGGCGCCCAGTCGTCGTGGAAGGAGATGACGTTGGTGACGACCGGGCGGCCCTGGGTGAGGGTGCCGGTCTTGTCGAACACCACCGCGTCGACCCGGCCGGCCGCCTCGAGGTGCGCGCCGCCCTTGATGAGGATGCCGCGCCGCGCGCCGTTGCCGATCGCCGCGGAGATCGCCGTCGGGGTGGACAGGCCGACCGCGCACGGGCAGGCGATGAGCAGCATCGTCATCGCGCGCCGCACGTCGCGGGTGACGACCAGGGTCAGCGCCGAGAGCAGGAACGAGGCCGGCACGAACCGGCGGGAGAAGTTCTCGCCGACGGTCTGGATCGGGGCCCGGTCGCCCTGGGCCTGCTCGACCCGGTCGATGATCCGCCCGATCGCGGTGTCCTGCCCGACGGCGGTGGCGCGCACGACGATCCGGCCGCGCAGCAGCACCGACCCGGCGTGCAGGACGGCCCCGGGGGCGACCGAGACGGGCAGCTGCTCGCCGGTGATCGCGGCCTGGTCGACCACGCCCTCCCCGTCGACGACCTCGCCGTCGACCGGGAGCACGATCCGCTCGTGCACCACGACCTCGTCGCCCACCGACAGGTCGGCGATGTCGATCTCGATCTCGGTGCCGCCGGCCAGCCGGGTCCAGGTACGGGTGGTGGCGCCGGTGAGGAGCTCGGAGATCGCGCGCCGGGAGCGGCGCAGCGTCAGGTCCTGCAGGTACTCGCCGATGTTGAGCAGCCACAGCACGGTCAGCGCGACGACGTTCTCGCGCAGCACGAGACTGGCGACGGTCGCCGCGGACACGAGAGCGTCGGTGCCCGCGCCCTTCCCGCCGGCCAGCGAGCGGAGCGCGCCGCGCAGGAACGGGTAGCCGGTGAAGATCGTGACGCCGGTGGCGACGGTGCGGCTGGCCGGCCCGAGCAGCGGCGGGCGGCGCAGCGCGTAGCGGCGGAAGCCGAGTGCGGCGAGCGCGACCCCGCCGACGACCAGCCGGGCCAGTTCCCCGTTGTGCTGGTCGGCCGAGCGAGGGGTGCGGGCCGCGGTGGCCTCGGGCTCGGCGCCCAGACCCTTGCCGATGGCCTCGACGAGTTCGACCCGGTCGCAGCCCGGGCGGTACCAGACGACGACGTTGCCGGTGCGCGGGTAGGCGTGCACCTGCCGCACCCCGCCGACGTGGTCCAGCTCGTCCTCGACGGCCACGGCGAGCGCGGTCCGCCCGCGCAGGGCCGGGACGGCGAAGCGGATGCGGCCCGCGGCGTCGCTGAGGACGGTGGCGTCCGGGCCGGCGGTGTCGGTGCTCACGGTCTCGCTCGTCTCGCTCGTCGTGCCCGGAGGGCCGGGATCAGTGCTCGTGGCCGTGCCCGTGGCCGTTGCCCGGGGCGGGGGCCTCCTCGCCGATGCGGCCGCGGGCCTCGGCGACGATGTCGGCGGTCGCCAGCCGGGCCTTCTCGGCGCCGGTCTCGGCGGCACGGGCGCCCTTGAGGCCCCAGGTGGTCATCGAGACGGCGGCCTCGCGGACGGCGCCGGAGCGCGCGACCTTCTTGACGCCGTCGTAGGCGACCGCGCCGGCCAGCCCGCTCACGACGAGCCCCACGGCCTTGCCTGCCACTGCTCCGAACACGTGCGCTCCTCTCGCGACCGGCGCCCGGTGCAGGTGCCGATAACGGTTGTCAGCGTAGTCCGCGCCGGGTTCCCGGCGGGACGTGGTGGCGAAGCATAGTCGATCTTGCATGTGTCGGTGACGGGGGGCGTGCGCGGGCCCGGCCCGGCGGGGAGCCGCGTCGTCGGTAACATTGACGGGTTCCCGCAGGTCGGCCCGACCGCAGCTCGCGCTGCGGGGCGTCGGACCTGCCCCTCACCGCGCGTCGCGTGCGCGGTGCGAGCACGAGAGGTGGGCAGACGAGCCGATGAGCGGTCACTCCAAGTGGGCGACGACCAAGCACAAGAAGGCCGTGATCGACGCCCGCCGCGGCAAGATGTTCGCCAAGCTGATCAAGAACATCGAGGTCGCGGCCCGGACCGGCGGCGGTGACCCCGACGGCAACCCGACGCTCTACGACGCCATCCAGAAGGCGAAGAAGAGCTCGGTCCCGAACGACAACATCGACCGTGCGGTCAAGCGTGGTTCGGGTGCCGACGCCGGAGGCGCCGAGTACCAGACGATCACCTACGAGGGCTACGGCCCGAACGGGGTCGCGGTGCTGGTCGAGTGCCTGTCCGACAACCGGAACCGGGCGGCGACCGAGGTCCGGACGGCGATGACCCGCAACGGCGGCACCATGGCCGACCCGGGGTCGGTGGCGTACCTGTTCCAGCGCAAGGGCGTCGTGGTGCTGCCGAAGGCCGAGCTGTCCGAGGACGACGTGCTGATGGCCGTCCTCGACGCGGGTGCCGAGGAGGTGAACGACCTCGGCGAGAGCTGGGAGGTCGTCTCCGAGCCGACCGACGTCGTCGCGGTGCGGACCGCGCTCCAGCAGAACGACATCGACTACGACTCCGCGGAGGCGGTCTTCGTGCCGTCGATGCAGGTCGAGCTGGACGCCGACGGTGCGAAGAAGGTCTTCAAGCTGATCGAGGCGCTCGAGGACTCCGACGAGGTCCAGAACGTCTACGCCAACTTCGACGTCTCCGACGAGGTCATGGCCGAGGTCGGCTGAGGTCGCCCCGGCAGGTCCGTACGCGGCCGCGTCCCCACCAGGGGCGCGGCCGCGTTCGCTGTCGGGGGTCGGTTCTAGACTCGCCGCCGATGAGCACAGCGACGCAGGGCACCCAGAAGTCGGCCTCGGCGAAGAAGAAGGCACCGGCGAAGCCGCGCCTGTTGCTGCTCGACGGCCACTCCCTGGCCTACCGGGCGTTCTTCGCGCTGCCCGCGGAGAACTTCCGCACGGGTACCGGGCAGACCACGAACGCGGTCTACGGCTTCACCTCGATGCTGATCAACCTGCTGCGTGACGAGGAGCCGACCCACCTCGCGGTCGCCTTCGACGTGTCGCGTAAGACCTTCCGTTCCGAGCGCTACGCCGAGTACAAGGCGAACCGCTCGTCGACGCCGGACGACTTCCGCGGCCAGATCGACCTCATCAAGGAGGTCCTGGCCGCGCTGAACATCCCGGTGTTCGCCGTCGACGGGTTCGAGGCCGACGACCTCATCGCCACCCTCGCCACCCAGGCCGAGGGGCACGGCTACCAGGTGCTCATCACCACCGGCGACCGTGACGCGTTCCAGCTGGTCACCGACGACATCACCGTCCTGTACCCCAAGCGCGGCGTGTCCGACCTCGGCCGGATCGACCCGGCCGAGGTCGACAAGCGCTACGGGCTCACCCCGACCCAGTACCCGGACTTCGCGGCGCTGCGTGGCGACCCCTCGGACAACCTGCCCTCCATCCCCGGGGTGGGGGAGAAGACCGCGGCCAAGTGGGTCCGGGAGTTCGGCTCGCTCGCCGAGCTCACCGACCGGGTCGACGAGGTCAAGGGCAAGGCCGGGGACAACCTGCGGGCCAACCTGGCGAACGTGCTGCTCAACCGCCAGCTCACCGAGCTGGTGCGCGACGTCGACCTCGGCGCCGCCCCCGAGGAGCTCGAGCTGCGCCCCTGGGACCGCGACGCGGTGCACCGCCTGTTCGACGAGCTGGAGTTCCGGGTGCTGCGCGAGCGCCTGTTCTCCACCCTCTCCTCCGCCGAGCCCGAGGCCGAGTCCGGCTTCGAGGTCTCCGGCGAGGTCGTCGCACCCGGCGCGGCGCGGGCCTGGCTCGACGCCCACGCCCGCGACGGGCGTCGCGTCGCGGTGAGCTTCGCCGGGGTCACCGGCCCGATCGCCGGGCGCGACCTCGACGGGATCGCGCTCGCCACGGGGGAGCCGACCGTCGAGCAGCGGGCCTCCGGCGCCACCGCCGGTGTCCCGGCCGCCGGCTACCTCGCGCTGACCGGCCTCACCCCGGACGACGAGGCGGCCCTGGGCGACTGGCTCGCCGACGCGTCCGTGCCGAAGGCCGCGCACGACGTGAAGGCGGTGCTGCACGCGCTGCGCGCGCGGGGCTGGACCCTGGGCGGGCTGACCAGCGACACCGCGCTCGCCGCGTACCTCGCCAAGCCCGGGCAGCGGACGTTCGACCTGGCCGACCTCGCGCTGCGCTACCTGCGCCGCGAGCTGCGCACCGAGGAGCCCGCCGACGGGCAGCTGTCGCTGCTCGGCGGTGAGGAGGAGGCCGACACCCGGGCCGCGGAGCAGGAGATGCTCGCGGCCTCGGCGATCGCCGAGCTCGCCGACGCCCTCGACGCCGACCTCGCCGAGCGGGGCGGCAGCGAGCTGCTGGCCGACCTGGAGCTGCCGCTGGCGTTCGTGCTGGCCGACTGCGAGGCGGCCGGGATCGCCGTCGACGGCGAGACCCTGTCCGACCTGGAGTCGGACTTCGGCGCCCAGGTCCGCGAGGCCGCGCGGCAGGCCTACGAGGTGATCGGGAAGGAGATCAACCTCGGCTCGCCAAAGCAGCTGCAGGTCGTGCTGTTCGACGAGCTGGAGATGCCCAAGACCAAGCGCACCAAGACCGGCTACACCACCGACGCGGACGCGCTGGCGAGCCTCTACGAGCAGACCGAGCACCCGTTCCTGCAGTTCCTGCTGCAGCACCGCGACGCGACCCGGCTCAAGGTGACCGTCGACGGGCTCATGAAGTCCGTCGCCGAGGACGGCCGGATCCACACCACGTACTCGCAGACGATCGCCGCGACCGGCCGGCTGTCCTCGACCGACCCGAACCTGCAGAACGTGCCGATCCGCACCGCCGCCGGGCGCCGGATCCGGGACGCGTTCGTCGTCGGATCCGGCCCCGACGGCGCGCCGTACGCGGAGCTGCTCACCGCGGACTACAGCCAGATCGAGATGCGGATCATGGCCCACCTGTCCGAGGACGCCGCGCTGATCGAGGCCTTCCGCTCACAGCACGACTTCCACGCCGAGACCGCGGCCCGGGTCTTCGGCGTCGCGGCGGCCGAGGTGTCGCCCGAGCAGCGCGCCAAGATCAAGGCGATGAACTACGGCCTGGCCTACGGGCTGTCGGCCTACGGTCTGTCCGGGCAGCTGCGGATCTCCACCGAGGAGGCCAAGGGCTTGATGGACGACTACTTCGCCGGGTTCGGCGGGGTGCGCGACTACCTCGCAGGTGTCGTCGACCAGGCCCGCAAGGACGGCTACACCGCCACCATCCTGGGGCGGCGGCGCTACCTGCCCGACCTGACCAGCGACAACCGTCAGCGTCGGGAGATGGCCGAGCGGATGGCGCTCAACGCCCCGATCCAGGGCAGCGCGGCGGACATCATCAAGGTCGCGATGCTCGGGGTGTACCGGGCGCTGCAGGCCGAGGGGTTGCGCAGCCGGATGCTGCTGCAGGTGCACGACGAGCTCGTCCTCGAGGTCGCCGACGGCGAGCGCGAGACCCTGGAAGCGCTGGTGCGCCGCGAGATGGCGGCCGCGGCCGACCTGTCGGTGCCGCTGGAGGTGTCGGTCGGGTCCGGCCGCAGCTGGGACGCCGCGGCGCACTGACCCGCGCCCCGGCCCGGGCTCAGCCGAGGACCGCTCCCGGTGCGGCGGCGCCGGCGCCGTATCCGGCTCCGGAGGGGTGACGCAGGTGTCCCGGCGCGAGGATCCGGGCGGCGCGGCCCAGCTCGGCGACGAGCTGCTCCACCGCGACGTCCTGCCTGCGGGCCTGGGTGTGCAGGATCGCGCAGAGCCGCCCGGTCGGGCCGGGCGTGCGGGTCGTGGCGCCGGCCGTGGTGTCGCGAGGGCCGGTGAGGCGTCGGGTGTCGCGTTCGTGACGCAGCACCGCGGCCAGGTCGCGTCCGGCGGCGGCGAGGACGTCGGCGTCGTCGGTGTGGATCACGACGACCGCGTCGGCGTCGCCCGCCGCGGCGACCGCGCGTTCCACGGAA